>JAKFYM010000150.1 GCA_021730855.1 Bdellovibrionales bacterium | reverse complement strand
ATCGCCAAGCTCACTGGCAAAAATTTCATCTACAACCCCCAAGACATCAAGGGCCGCATCTCGGTGGTCTCGCAAACCCCCATCACCGTGGGCGACGCCTGGAATGCCTTCCTCACCGCCCTCAATATGAAGGGCTTTGCGCTGGTGCCTTCGGGAAAATACTTCCGGATCGACCGCATCGCCACGGCCAAGGAAAAACAAACTCCGATCTATGCCGATAGAAAAGCTCCCAACAATGACGAGTTCATCACCCGCGTGATCCCGCTCCGCTATATCGACGCCCAGGAATTTGAACAAGCCTTCCGCCTCTGGATGCCCCGCGAAGCGCGCATGCAGGCTTATGGACAAACCAACACCATCATCATCACCGACACGGCCTCGCACATCAACCGCATGATGGAGCTCATCGCCCTGCTGGATGTTTCGGGTTACCAGGAATCTCTCGTGGTGATGCCGATCAAAAACACCGCCGCAAAAGACGTGGCCAAGCTCATCGAACAGATCCTGAACGAAGGCCGCTCGAGCGCCAATTCCTTTGGCGTGCCAGCCCGCCCGGCCCAAGGGATCGTGAACCGTCCATCGGGGCGGGGCAATCGCTCCGGGGGCTCGACCATCAGCAAGATCATTGCCGACGACCGCACCAATGCCCTGATCGTCAAAGCCAACGCCGCGGGGATTTTGGAGATCCGCTCCCTCGTGCGCCGCCTCGACACGAAAGTGGCGCAGTCGGAAGGTAGCGGCCGCATCCACGTGATCCGCCTGCAGTTCGCCGATGCCGAGCAAATGGCCAAAACCCTAGGCAGTGTGCCCGACGCTAACGCCCAGAACCGCAACCAGCCCCGCGCCTTTCCGGCCTTTGGCGCGCAAAACACGGTGTTCCAGGGTGACATCAAGGTGACCGCCGACAAAACCACCCAATCTTTGGTGATCACAGCCTCGCCCCAGGATTTCAATACGATCAAGCGCGTGGTGGAGACCCTCGATGTGCCCCGCGACCAGGTGTTCATCGAAGCCATGATTGTGGAGATGGGACTCAACCGCGACAATTCCTTCGGAACCTCCTTCGTGAACGCCGCCAATGGCATTGCTCTTCCTTCGGCTAGCGGCGCTCTGACTGATATCCTGCAAGGAAACCCGATCACCGGGGGCTTTGTGCTTGGCTTCAAAAAAGGCGCCACTCGCACCATGACCACCGGCTCTGGCGATAGCGCCCGTACCTTCAACCTCAATGGCCTCAACGGCCTCCTCGAGCTCATCCAAAGCAATTCGGACGCAAACGTGGTGGCCACGCCCCAGATCATTGCGCTCGACAATGAAAAAGCCACCTTCGAGGTTTCGGAAATCGTGCCCGTGCAAAAGACCACGATTGGGGCCGGCGGCGTGCCCGTGCAGAGCTTTGAACAAGACAAAGCGCAGCTTAGCCTCGAGGTCACCCCGCAGATCAATAAGGGCTCCAACTACGTGAAACTCGATATCATCCAGAGAGTGGAAAATTTTAGCAATACAAATGTGCCCACCGAGCTTCAAGGCTTGGCGACGGGGAAAAACACCCGCGCCACCACCACCAAGGTGCTCGTGCGCAGTGAAGACACCGTGGTGCTCTCCGGGATGATCCGCGATGAACAAACCACGGTGATCAAAAAGATCCCGCTCCTTGGCGACATCCCGATCCTTGGCTGGTTGTTCAAGAACTCCTCCACCCAGTTGCGCAAGACCAATCTTATGGTCTTCATCACCCCGCGCATCATCAAGCAGTACGCTTCGATTCGTAAGGTGCTGGAAGAAAAACTGCAGGAGCGCCAAGACTTCGTGGAAGAAAACGTGGGCGGCAAGGATCCCTTCGCCCGCAAATTCAGTTCGATCCGCAAATCGCTCCCCGACCTCACCGTGATCGAGCCCCTGCCCGATGCCAATAAGCCCTTAGAGACCTCCTCCTTCTCTGGCCCTTCGGCTCCCGACCGTGACGACGAGGCCGATTTCTATGACCCCTCTGGCTACTACTATCCGCCCGAGGGCCCGATTCCATTGCCGCCCACGGATATCCCGCAACCGATCATCGAGATGCCGCCCCAGGGCGACGTGCCCCTCAGCCCGGTGATTCCGCAGGACATGGGAAACTAGGATGCCTACCGAGAACCGCATAGGCGACCTTCTGCTCAAGTACACCTCGCTCACGCCCGAGCAGCTCGAGGAGTGTGTGCTTTTGCAGAAAGACGAGGGCGGCCGTCTCGGAGACATTCTCCTCAAGAAAAAATACGTTCTCCCCTACGAGATCATGCGCGCGCTCTGCGCCCAGATCGACCTGCCCTATGTGGAGGACCTGCGCGCCAACGAAATCGATCCCACCCTCGTGGATAAGATGCCGATCAACTACGCCCGCACGCGCGAGGTGCTACCGATCGAACGCACCCCCACCCAAGTGACCGTGGCCGTGAGCGATCCCTTCAATGTGGAGAGCTTGGAGGATTTGCGCGTCCTCTTTGGTTGCCCGAATATCCGCACCGTCGTCACCACCTCGGCCCGCCTCCAGGACGCGATCAACCGCGTCTACGAGCGCAATACCTCCAACATGATCCAGGACATCAACAACGAGGACGAGGACAACTACGACCTCGAAGGCCCGATCGACATCCTCGACGCCACCGAGGACGAAGCCCCCGTGATCCGTTTTGTGAACTCCGTGATCTTCCGCGCGGTCAAAGAAAAAGCTTCCGATATCCACGTAGAGCCCTACGACAAAGACGTGGTGATCCGCTTCCGCGTGGACGGCATCATGCACGACATCCTCCACCAACCCAAAAAAGTTCATGCCGCGATCTCCTCGCGCATCAAGGTGATGGGCAGCCTCGACATCGCCGAAAAACGCATCCCCCAAGATGGCCGGATCTTCCGCAAAGTGGCGGGCAAAGAGATCGACATTCGTCTCTCCACCGTGCCTACGCAATTTGGCGAACGCATCGTGATGCGGATCCTGGAAAAGGGCGGCGAGCTGCTTTCGCTCGAGCGCTTAGGCTTTGAGGGCGAAACCCTCGAGCAGGTGAACAAACTCATCGCCCGCGAAAACGGCATCATCCTGATCACCGGCCCCACCGGCTCTGGTAAATCCACCACCATGGCCGCTTGTTTGTCCCGCATCAACACCCAGGACATCAACATCCTCACCGTGGAAGACCCCATCGAGTACCAGCTCAATGGCGTGGGCCAGGTGCAGGTGAACGCAAAAATCAACCTCACCTTCGCCACGGCCCTCCGGCATTTCCTGCGCCAGGATCCCGACGTGATCATGGTCGGAGAGATCCGCGATTCCGAAACGGCCGATCTCGCCGTCACCGCCGCGCTCACGGGCCACTTGGTCTTTAGCTCCCTCCACACCAACGAAGCCTCCGGCTCTTTTCCCCGCTTGATTGATATGGGCGTGGAGCCCTTCCTCGTGGCAAGCTCCGTGAATGCCGTGATGGCCCAGCGTCTCGTGCGTCGGGTGTGCACCAAATGCCGCGAGAGCTACGAAGCGAGCCCAATCGAGCTCCAGGAGCTCGATTGGGCTCGCTTC
>JAKFYM010000153.1 GCA_021730855.1 Bdellovibrionales bacterium | reverse complement strand
ATGTGTTGTTTATGACCTGATGGCCTTTACACACGCTAGAGCAACAGCCGTGCCACAATTGTTTTGCGTCAGCTATCGGTTTTCTCGTCGAGGGGGTCAAGAAGGAAAACCATTTGAGACATTTCATGAAGGAATGAGCTATTTTTTCTCGCCCCCGGCGAAGAAAGAAAGGCTGTCGGAAACCACGCTGATAACCTCAAGCACCTTACGCTCAAAGGAACGATTGTTATTTATCAATGTGAAGTGAGGATGTTTTGACCACAGGCGAAAGGTCTCATCATCCAATTTCTTTGCCTGTGCCCAATCCTCTTTTCGATTTGGATTCCTTGCCTTGTGCCGAAAGTAGTCCGCTTCAGCCGCACT
Source organism: Bdellovibrionales bacterium (assembly GCA_021730855.1). GTDB lineage: Bacteria > Bdellovibrionota > UBA1018 > CAIPTA01 > CAIPTA01 > JAKFYM01. The sequence continues at coordinate 3,226 of JAKFYM010000153.1, read as the reverse complement.
CTCCAAATAAATCACTCTATCATATCGTTGGAATTCGTCCTCGAGGCTAGAATTCATGGTTTGAAAGAAGGCGTCCGGCCCCTCCGGCCAATAGGCCGCCCCATCCACACTCCCACGGTCCAGAACAAATAGACGATCCGGGTATTCTGCGGCAAATGCTGATTCCAGCTCGTGCTGCACTCTGAAGATGGCTCTCTGTATAGAGCGCTGCGCTTCCAGAGGGTCAAAGCGGGGAAACCCACCGGAAAAAAGCAAGGAGGCTGCCTCGGGCACAGCCACTATGCTGTTTTGGTAAGCACGCTCGATTAGCTGTGCCAGAGTGGTCTTTCCGGCACATGGTCCGCCTGTCAAAACAATTCTACGCTCTACTCTGGATATCATAGCTCTCTTTCTTTCATGGGAAAGGCTCATTGAGACAAACTGATTCCTCGACGAGACAAATTAACTCACGCTCATACCTGCTATCCTTCTAGTCCTTCGCATTCGCCCTCTAGGTAAATGCACTCTAGATCGTTATGCATTTTTTTGGCCTAGATTCTGCTTGGGATATTGAACGAGTGAAATCACATAGACAAAATTTGAGGAACCATATGAAAACCGTCCCTTGCGTAGAGAAGTTCATGACTCCCATGCCCCACACCATTAATTCCGGAATGCCGTTGAAAACAGCCAAAGAGATGATGCAAAAATATGGAGTCCGGCACCTGCCCGTACAGGTGGCAGGCCATCTGGTGGGAGTGCTCACCGACAGAGACCTTAAATTGGCGATGTCTTTCAAGAACTCAGGAGAGCTCCTTGTGGACGACGTGATGACCCCAGACCCTTATGCCGTGCTTCCCAAGGAGCGGCTGAACCATGTGGTAACAGAAATGGCAAACCATAAATATGGCTGCGCAGTGGTGCAACAGGAAGACGGAAAAGTGATTGGGATATTTACCGCCACCGATGGCCTGCGCGCCTTCGGAGAAGCGCTCAAGGTCCGCCGCAGCCTGAAAAAACAAGGAGTGAAAAAGTGAGCAATTTCGTAATTTGGATAGATCGTGAGCACGCGAAAATCTTTCAGATATCTGCGGAGAAGATGGAGCGCAAAAGCCTGCGCTCCACACATGCGGAACACCATACCCACAAAATAGACGGCCTGGACCAACAGCACCAAGAGAAGCGGCTCTTTGCCGACGCGGCCTTGCTACTAAAAGAAGCGCAGCACCTTCTGATTCTCGGCCCCGGAGTGGCCAAGCATCACTTTCAAAACTACTTATTAGAGCATCATCCAGCCCTGGCCAAGAAGATTTCCGCCTGTGAAGCCGTAGATCACCCCAGCGACGCCCAGATAGCGGCCCTAGCTAGGACTCACTTTGAAATAGCCAAAACTATTTTGACTTAGGAAGCACCAGGCGGAATTCTGCGCCCTGCCCCTCTTTGCTTTTTACTTCGATCGCCCCACCCCAAGACTCGATGATCCGGTAGCTAGTGGCCAAACCGAGCCCTGTGCCGCTGCCGATATCTTTCGTGGTAAAAAATGGCTTGAAGAGATTTTTCATATTCGCTTCGGAAATTCCACAGCCCGAGTCCATTATCGAAATGCCCCAGGAGTCTCCCAGGTTTTCGGCCGAAATCCTGATGAAATGCCTGCCACCGGATCGTTTTCTTTCCGAATCGATCGCATGTACGGAATTGACCAAGAGATTTAAAAGCACTTGATGAAGAGGACCTGGTTCCGCCTTGACGTACACTGGATCTTGCGGAGCCAAGTCGTTTCTCAGGTCGATTTCAAATTTCCTGAACTCATGTCCCATAAGCTCGAGCACCTCCTCCACGACCTCACTCAGGTTCACCCGCCCCACTCGTTTGGTGCCATCTCCACGAGCTAAATTCAGCAGCGACCGAATGAGTTTGGAAACACGGTCGATCTGGGAAATGATCACGTCCGCATTTTTCTTAATATCTGGATCGCTTCTCAGCTTGAGCTCGAGGTATTCAGCGCGGCCGCGAATGACGCCCAAGGGAGTCCCTATCTCATGAGCCAAGCTCGAAGCCAGCAATCCCACGGAGGCCAAACGGTCCTGCACCAATATCTGAGCCTCTCTTTCCAAAATCGCCTGGAGCGAACGAGCTCGGTGAATGGCATAGCGAATCGAGCGCTCGAGCAAGAGCGGGCTGACTTGATCCTTTACCAGATAGTCAGCGGCCCCCGATTGCATGGCCTGAAGATCTACTTCTTGCTCTCCATATCCGGTAAGCAAGATGATCGGCACCTTGCAGCCTTCGGCAACAACCTCACGCAATAGATCCAGACCGGTACGCACTCCCAAACGAAAATCCATAAAACACACATCAAATTCCTGCTGCGCCAATACCGCCCGCCCCTCCTCATAGGATGGCGCCCAACTGACCTTAAATTTTTGGTCGCGAATTTGGGATAAGAGATCGCGGAACATAAGATGATCATCTTCGTCATCATCCACGAGCAAAAGATGTATGGGAGCTCCCGCCGTCATTGCAGTTTTGCTCTTTCCTGGCTGGTCATATCGGGCGGCAGCTCCACAATCTCAAACCAATATCGCCCAAGGTCACGCGTGATGGCGACCAAAGCCTCGAATGTCACTGGCTTGGTGATAAAAGAGTTCACACCCAGATTATACGTTCGGTACACATCCTCTTCCGCCTTGGACGTGGTGAGCACGACAATAGGAATGCCTCGCAAGGCCGGATCGCCCTTGATCTCTTTTAAAGCCTCCCGGCCGTCTTTTTTTGGCATATTCAGGTCCAAAAGGATCAAGCCTGGCCGCGGATGGGATTTTGCATCTGCATAGTTGCCAATCCCGCGCAGATATTCCATCAGCTCTTCTCCGTCCCGCACGAAGTGAAGGTCATTTGCCAAGCGATTCTCCCGAAGCGCTTCTTCGATCATCATGCGGTCATCGGCATCATCGTCGGCCACCAAAATAGTGATTGGTTTAATTTGTTTCATTCGTTGTCCCTTCAAAAATGCCGGACCGGCAGAGTCACCAGAAAACAAGCTCCACTCCCGGGCAGGCTCTGCGCGGTGATGCTGCCTCCGTGCCGCTCCACGATGCGTCGGCAAACGGCCAGGCCCACGCCCGTGCCCTCATACTCCTGCCTCCCGTGCAAACGCTGAAAAATGGTGAAAATTCGGTCTAAATATTTCTCATCGAATCCGATGCCATTGTCCGCTATGGACAAAACACACAGCCCCCTTTGCATC
>JAKFYM010000105.1 GCA_021730855.1 Bdellovibrionales bacterium | reverse complement strand
CCGCAAGGAAAGTGATGGAAGGGGGCATTTTCCCATGCTACGGATTCCCCCCCAACAAATCAGGAGAATCTTATGAAATTCCTTCTTGGCCTCATGGTCCTAGCCGCCCCTCTTTCCGTCTCTGCTCATCACAAAAACAACCAGCCGCACTCGAACTACAGCTGTGCCCATCTTGGGTTCCAGCAAGAAGCTTATGCCTTGAAGTGGCAGGAAAATAATACTTATTTATTAACCGGTTTTGATAGTCAGCATGAGTTAGGTTTGCAGGAGGACATCTACTGGGCAAACCAAGATGCGCTGGCACACTTTTCCTTGCACAATGGAATTCCCTCCTTGTACGTGGGGACAAGCTTGTTCTCCTGCTCTGAGCAGGAATAGGCCCTCAGAGGGGCCCACGCGGCCCCTTTCCTTTGCGGCCAGCGATCTCGCACGCCCCCTCTGATTCTCGCCTGGCCGGTCAACCCACGCTCGCGCTTCCGCGTTCACTCAGATCCGCGCCCAGCCACCAACCCGCGCCCCTACCTCGTCAACCGCCCCAGCAGATTCCCGTCCACCCGCATCTCTTCCAGCCTGCGGCCCGGCAAAATTTCCGGGTACATCAAATCCTCACGATCGGGGCCATGGGCAAGTCCCAGCACGTGCCCCAACTCATGAGCCAGAAGCTTGCGCCGGCTCGTCACATTGGGGCCGCCCCCGCAATTTCCGCCGCAAAGGACCACGTCCTCGCTCAGCAAGACCAGGGTGCGCTGGATCGCGCCTCCGGTGGAGTGCAAAATGGTTTTTCCGGCGATATTGGCTTCAAATGGCCAAGGGCTTTGGAAGAGGATCACATTGGCGAGAATTTCCCGAGGGTTCTCGGCAGGCCCGTTAAAGGGCGCAACGTTTGGGTCCCATCCTCCGCGCAATAAAAAGAGCGATTTTCCCGCCCGCTCTTCCCAAAAACGAAGGGCAGCACCTAGGTCTTCCTCGGCGCTGCCCCCATCTAGAAACGAGGCATCCACTTGGATAGGGATCGGAAAGCTCTGCCAACGCAGGTCTCCTGAACCGAAACTAGCCACTGGGGGAGGGGGATCGCTGCCGCAACCGAGCACGAATAAGAAGAAAAAGAAGTGGAGTAGTCGAGTTCTCATACGCGCCTCCCGCGAAATTAGCTTATATATCAGCTGGTTAAATCCGGCCGTGTGTCATTATGCGCGGGCATTTTTGACCCTCAGCATAAATTGGAAAAACCCTCTTACTAATTAAGTACTTCCCTTTACTAGCGCCCCTCTCTTTGCCATATTAGGGCGCATGTGCGGAGTCGTAGGAATCATTGGGCCTGAAGAGGCGGCTAAGGAAGTATTTCTGGGGCTCTTCACGCTCCAACATCGCGGGCAAGATGCGGCAGGCATCCTTTCCTACAATGAGGGCGAGGGCCCGGGTTTTCATCTCTACAAAGATAATGGTTTAGTCGAAAGCGTCTTCAACGAAGAAATCGTGAACCGCCTGCCCGGCCGCATGGCCATCGGGCACACGCGTTATTCGACGGTGGGCAAAAGCGGCGACACCCGCGATATCCAGCCCCTGGTCCTAAACTATCCTTATGGAATTGGCATGGCCCATAACGGGAACCTCGTCAATTACTACCCGCTGGTCGAAAAGCTCCGGCGCGAGCGCCACCGGATGCCGCTCACCAATAGCGACCTCGAAGTGATCCAGAATCTTTTTGCCGATGCCTTGCTCGAAGCAGGTGGCGGCATCGACGAGAAACTCTCTTTTGCGCAGCTCGAAACGGCCGTGAACTCCGTGATGAAATCGGCGATTGGCGGCTATTCCGTGGTCTCGATGATCGCCGGGCAGGGCATGTTCGCCTTCCGCGACCCCAAAGGGATTCGCCCCCTCATCCTCGGCAAGCGCGAAGCCATGGTGCGAGATGCCACCGGGGCGCTCGTGAAAAAAGACGCCTACTGCGTGACCTCCGAAATGGTGCTTTTGAATTTCTTGGGCTACGAGCCCATTGGCGATCTCCAAGCCGGCGAGCTTATTTTTGTGGACCTCGAAGGCAAGCTCGAGCGGAAAGTTCTGCCGCTCGCGCAGACCCCCACACCCTGCATGTTTGAGTGGGTGTACTTCGCGGGCGCCGAGAGCGTGCTCGAAGGCAAGCCCGTCTATAACGCCCGTCTCGAGTTGGGTAAGGGGCTCGCGCGCAAGATCCGCTCGCATATCGACCGGGGCGAGATGAAGCCCGATATCGTGGTACCCGTGCCCGAGACTTCCCGCATCGCCGCGATCGCCCTCGCCGAGGAGCTAGGTCTGCCGTACCGCGAGGTCCTCATCAAGAACCGCTACATCCAGCGCTCGTTTATTTTGAACACTCCCGAAAAGCGCGCCAAGGCCGTGGACCTGAAGCTCAATCCCGTGCGCTCCGAGATCGAGGGGAAAAACGTCTTGCTCGTGGACGATAGCATCGTGCGTGGCACCACCTCGAAACGGCTCGTGGATTTGGTGCGCCGGGCGGGCGCCAAGGAAGTGTATTTTGTCAGCACCTGCGCGCCGATTCGCAACCCCTGTTACTACGGCATCGATTTTCCGAGCACCGAGGAGCTGATCGCCACCGGCCGCGATGAAAAACAAATCGCCGAAGCCCTCAATGCGGACCAGGTGATTTACCTCGACCAAGAGCGCCTGCGCGAGGCGATCGGGCTCAAATCTTTGTGTATGGCTTGCCTGGATGGAAAGTACCCCACGGATATTTCCGCGGGCCTCTCTTTTCGTGAAAGGCGCGTAGGAGAAAGACGCAAATGAAAATCCTCGTGATGTTCGGAAGCAAGTCGGACGCAAACATCTACGAACCGCTGAAAGCCCGCCTGCTCAACCAGGGGCACGAAGTGGATTTTCGCATGATCTCCGTGCACCGCTCGCCCGAGCTGCTCGACCGCGAACTCGCCGGCATCGAGGCCCAGGCCGTAGTGGCCGGGGCCGGTTTGGCAGCCCACCTTCCTGGAATTGTGGCTTCGAAAGTTTTGTTGCCCGTTTTTGGCATTCCCTGCGCTGCCGCCATTGGCGGCGTGGACGCCTTTTTTGCTATTTCCCAAATGCCCTTCGGCATTCCAGTCTTGGCCACGGCTCCCGATCAGTATGCCTCGGTGGTGGATGCCATCGGCCGTTGGAGCAAGCTCGATTTGCAGTTCACCTTTGACCGCTTTCATCTCGTGTTCGAGCGCCACAAGCGTGGGCAGGCGCATTTTCAAGAATTGTTGAAAAACGCGGAGAAGATCGTGGAGAAAACCCGCATCGAACTCAATATCACCGACAAGCCGGTGGAGAATGCCGTGAACATCTGCCTGGTGGAGGTGAGCGCGAATGATCCCGAATGCCCGCTGCCCTTTGTCGCCCCAGCCAAGAATTCCGACGAGCTGAGGATCTTCGTGCCCGTGCTCCCGGACGAAATGTACCGCGATCCCTACGCTTCGCTCGCGGTGATCCGCCGGATTAGCTCCGTGCAGGGTGGGCTCTGGACGGGGATCAACAAAGTGGGCAATGCCATGCTCGCCGCTCTGCAGTTGGCCAATGCCGGAGGCACCCATAGCGCATTTTTGACCAATGCCAAAAAGGGCTATATCC
>JAKFYM010000269.1 GCA_021730855.1 Bdellovibrionales bacterium | reverse complement strand
CACTTGTCGCGATAAGAATCTGATTGCCCTGCAGACGGAGATTCTCGGCGCGGCGGCGCTGAACATCACCGCCATTTTGGCGGTCACTGGGGATGCGGTACGCAAGGGCCCCGAGCCCGCCAAGAGCGTGTTCGAGGGGAATTCGCTAAAACTTCTCGAGATCGTGCGCAGCATGCGCCAGGGCAAGCTCATGAGTGGAGAAGAGCTCGACCAACCGGTGGATATGCTCGTGGGTGTGGCCTACAATCCCAATGCGGCAGACATTAATGGCGAGACGGAGAAGCTTTTGCGCAAAATCGAGGCCGGCGCCGACTTTGCCGAGACCCAACCCGTGCATTCTAAGGATGCGTTCAATCGCTGTGTGGATGCTTTGGCCAAATACAATCTTCCTCAGGAGAAATTCCCGGTGATCTTTGGCTTGATGCCAGTGATGAGTCGAAAAAATGGCGAGTTTTTGAACAAATATTTTTCCGGAATCCATGTGCCCGAGAACGTGATGAAGGAGTTCGACGGCTTTGAGCGCAAAGAAGATCGCGAGAAGCTTGCCTATGAACAAACACTTGAACTGGCGATGCATTTTTCCAAGGATGGCACGAACAATTATTATGTCATTTGTCCTTTTTCTCGTTACGAATTGATCGGAAAAATCGTCGAGTACGTGAAGTTTGGCTATAGCCATGTGGCTTTTCGCGATGAGATTTATCTGCGGCAGGATATGTCGCGCCAAGTGGAGACCCCCGCACGCGTGCAGGCGTCGATGGAAAAAAAAGATAGCTGAGTTCCTTTTCTTCGCGCGCTGCGGCTAGATTGTCTAGAAAACCACGCTCCCCAAAAGCCTAAGCCTTTGTTATTGTGAATGGACACACATCTGCAAAGGGGTTTCTATGAGCGGTCGCTACTTCTTCTCTTCCATTGGAAAGAAGCAGTTGATGGGGATCACGGGCTTGGCGCTCTGCGGTTTCGTATTGAGCCATATGCTGGGCAACTTACTTTATTTAGTAGGCCCCGACGCATTTAATAAATATGGCCATTCGATCACTGGCAACAAGGCCTTCTACTATCCGATCGAAATGGGTCTCTTGTTTTGCTTCCTGGCCCATATCTTCTTTGCTTTTCTGGTAGTGCGCGACAATCGCCGCGCTCGTCCTGTGGGCTATGCCAAGAACCCCGCCGCTCGGGGCAAGGGGGCCGCTTCTTTGGCCTCGCGCTCGATGGCGCTTTCTGGGGTCTTGATTCTGGTTTTTGTGGTTCTCCACCTCAACACTTTTCGTTTTGGCCAGCATTATCCTTATGACCTGCACGGCACGGAGGTGCGTGACCTGCATCTCTTGATGACGGAAGTTTTCTCGAGCGTGGGCTATGTGGTTTGGTATGCGATCAGCATGTGGGTGCTGGCGATGCACCTCAGCCATGCCCTTTGGAGTTCTTTGCAGACCTTAGGCTGGGTGCCCGGCGACAAGGAAAAAACCATCCTTTGTTTGAGCAAGATTTTTGGTTGGACCGTGGCCATCGGTTTTGTGCTCAACCCCCTCTATATCTTTTTTACCCGAGGTTAATCTCATGAGCTTTACCTTAGATCCTAAATGTCCTCCCGGCCCGATCGAAGATCGCTGGCGTAAACACAAATTCAATATGAAGCTGGTGAACCCGGCCAATAAACGGAAATTTTCTGTGATCGTGGTGGGCACGGGGCTAGGCGGCGCTTCGGCGGCGGCCTCGCTGGCGGAGCTTGGTTATCAGGTGAAAGCCTTTTGCCTCCACGATTCTCCGCGCCGCGCGCATTCGATCGCGGCCCAGGGCGGAGTGAATGCGGCGAAAAACTACCAAAGCGATGGCGACTCGGTCTACCGCCTCTTCTACGACACGGTGAAGGGCGGCGATTTCCGCGCTCGGGAAAGCAATGTCTACCGCCTGGCGGAGATCTCCAACCAGATCATCGATCATTCGGTGGCGCTCGGTGTGCCTTTTGCGCGGGAGTATGGTGGCACGCTCGCCAACCGTTCTTTCGGGGGCGCGCAGGTATCTCGCACTTTCTATGCTCGTGGCCAAACGGGGCAGCAGCTTTTGCTCGGTGCCTATTCGGCGATGATGAAGGAAGTGGAAACGGGCGGAGTGGAGCTCTTTGCGAGGCGCGAGATGCTCGATCTGGTGCTGGTCGATGGCAAGGCGCGCGGGATCGTGGCGCGGAATCTCGTGACTGGCGAGCTGGAAACCCATGCCGCCGATGCCGTGATTGTGGCCACCGGCGGCTACGGCCATGTGTACTACCTTTCCACCAATGCGATGAATTCCAATGCCACGGCGATTTGGCGCTGCCACAAAAGGGGCGCGGGTTTTGCAAATCCCTGTTTCACGCAGATCCATCCCACCTGCATTCCTGTTTCGGGAACGCACCAGTCTAAGCTCACTTTGATGAGCGAATCCCTGCGGAATGATGGACGCGTATGGGTGCCCAAAAAAGCCGGGGACAATCGGCCGCCCAATGAGATTCCCGATGCCGAGCGCGATTATTACCTCGAGCGCATCTATCCTTCTTTTGGAAACTTGGCTCCGCGTGACGTGGCTTCTCGCCAGGCGAAATTCGCCTGCGACGATGGCCGCGGAGTGGGGCCCTCGAAACTCGCCGTCTACCTAGATTTTCGCGATGCCATCCAGCGCGAGGGGGAAGACAAGATTCGGGAAAAATACGGCAACCTCTTCCAGATGTATGAAAAAATCACGGGAGAGAATCCCTACCAGGTGCCGATGCGCATTTATCCCGCCGTGCACTACACCATGGGCGGACTCTGGGTGGACTATCACCTGATGAGCACCATCCCCGGCCTGCATGTGCTGGGCGAAGCGAATTTCTCCGACCATGGGGCCAACCGCCTCGGCGCTTCGGCCTTGATGCAGGGCTTGGCGGATGGCTACTTTGTGATCCCCGCCACTTTGGGCGATTATTTTGTCAACAATAAGCTCGAGCCCATCACCACTGACCATGAGTCCTTTCGCGCGGCCAAGCGCGATCAGGAGGAGACCATCCAAAAACTCCTCAATGTAAAAGGCAAAAGAACCGCGATGGAGTTCCACCGCGATTTGGGCAAGCTCATGTGGGATTACTGTGGCATGAGCCGTACTGAGGCCGGCCTCAAAAAAGGCATCGAAGAGATCCGGAAGTTGCGCGCGGAGTTTTGGAAAGACGTGCGCGTGCCCGGGGATTCCAACGACCTTAACCAAGAGCTGGAAACTGCCAGCCGCGTGGCCGACTACCTTGAGCTAGGCGAGCTGATGTGCCTGGATGCCCTCGAGCGGCGCGAGAGCTGTGGGGGGCATTTCCGGGAAGAGTACCAGGCAAATGGCGAGTGCAAACGCGACGACGAAAATTTTTGCCATGCCGCCGTGTGGGAATACCAAAAAAATGGCCAGCCCGTTCGGCACAAAGAAGAGCTGAAATTCGAATTCGTTCACTTGGCCGTGAGAAGCTATAAATAGGAGTTTAGCCATGAAGATGCGATTGAAAGTCTGGCGCCAAAAGGATTGTAAGTCTGCCGGCCGCTTCGAGAACTATGAGCTCGATCATGTGATGGGCGACATGAGCTTTTTGGAAATGCTCGATGAGCTGAACGTG
>JAKFYM010000138.1 GCA_021730855.1 Bdellovibrionales bacterium | reverse complement strand
CTTGTCGAGCGAAGAGATAAAAAAACACCCTGGCGCTCGATCCAGGGTGTTTTCTAGGCCTTCTGAGGTTATGGGCCGAAAGGGATGATTTCGGGGGTGGAGGGCTGGTAGCCATTGGTTACGTCGGGGAAGCCACCGTTTTGCTGGCCATACCCACCATTGAATCCACCGCTATAGCCGCCATTCGGCTGGCTGTAGCCGCCTTGTTGCCCATAGCCGCCGTTCGGCTGCTGGCCATAGTAACCGCCCTGTTGTCCGTAGCCAGGAGGGGGTCCGTAGCTGCCGGGTGGGATCAATTGAACGCCCACGCTTTGGATGAAAACGTTTCCGGTGACGTGAAAATTCCAACTGGCAACAGCCGGATGGACGTTGCTGCGATCGGCGTTAATGGCGAAAAAATAGTCGCGAACCTGGGGATCCACTCCTCGCACTGGGCTCATCGGGCTATTGCCATCGGCCAGAGTCACGGAGCCTTCGCCCCTAGCGACTAAGATCACGTAGGCGATTCGGGCACCATAGAATCTATTTAACGCCAAGTACTCGGCAAAATAGAAGGGGCCTTGGAAGGGGGCCTGCACCGGACGCATCACCACTGGGCCTTGGCCGGGTTGGGGTCCGTATGCGTTATTGGTAGGATAAGTCGGTTGCTGGGGGGCTGGGTAGCCTGGTTGCGGGTAGGGCTGGTACGGCTGCTGGTAAACCGGGTATGGTTGGGTTGGGTTAGGGTACATAGGGGCCGGGAAGTCCACCGAGGCAACGGCCGAGCCGCTAGCCAAGAGGGCGAGCGAGAGAATCCAAGTTTTCATAAATTTTCCTCCTACAGAAAAGCTGGGTATTCCGTACCATTACGCTCCGCGTAATACAATAAGAAGAAAGGTCCCTGATATAATACTAAATTAGTCAACTAATGGCGCGACCTTGAACTTTTTGCATGCTTTTGTCGCTCCCGCGCCCTGTATTGGCTACAATAGAGACTAGGCCATCAAGAAGAGGGCTAGCAAACACGATCATGGAGGATCGGGATGTCCCGTTATTTGGTATTTTTGTTTATGGGCCTCTCCGCTTGCAGCGCTGCTCGGAAGATTTCGCATATCGAAGTGCGCAAACCGGCTTCGCAATCCGAGCAACGCAGTATCTCCTCCCTGCGTGCCGGAGTCCTCGCTTCCCGTCCGCCCGTTGCCCCTTGTCCGCGAGAAATTCGGGAACTTTTTTTGCCCCTGGCCGCCCAGCGCATCGAATTCCCCGAATGCCCGCAAGCCCTTCAGGATAGTTTCCAGGCCTCTTTGCTTTTTTTAAATATCGAAGAGCGTTCCGTGCTCGAAGAGGCCCTCAATAGCCAGTGCCGCTCCGTGGAGGAAGGCAATGTGGAAGAGCCCTTGGAGACGCTTTACGAAAACTTTGATAGCACCGGCCCCTTAGGCCGCCGCAAAGGATCGGGCGAGATCTCCGCCACTGATCTTGCCCTTTTAGAGCGGCTGCGCGCGGGCCTGCAGGAGCTGCTCACCGTGCACCTGCCACTCGGACGCTGGGTGCGTCGCAATGGAGATTATTTATTTTCTGACGAGGAGCTCACGCACTTTAAGCATCTCTTCCTGAAGCGCTCTTGCCGCGTAGAAGCTCAGGACATCGACCAAAGTTATAGCTCCATTCGCGCCCTCGAGGCCCTCACCCGCGCGCTGAGAGAGGGCGGGCAACAGAATCAGGTGGAGCGTTTTCTCAACGGACTTCAAACCCTCACGGACAAGAAAATCGGGGAGTTCTTTTAACGATGCAAAACAGAGCGCTGGTACTAACAGGTGGTGGAGCCAGGGGCGCATACCAGGCAGGAGTGCTGAAATACATCGGAGAAAACATACCCGAAGCGCATTTTGAGACGCTCGTGGGCTCCTCCTCGGGCGCAATCAATATAGCCGGCGTGGCCTCGTTCGGCGGGCGCATGGAAAACGCCGGCACCCATATCGCCGATCTTTGGCGCCACCTCGAGATGAAAGAAGTTTTTCGTACAGATGCCTTGGCCATCGCTAAGAGCATCTTCCGTTGGTCGTATGACGTGGCGCTGGGCGGATTCATCGGTCGGCCGCTGGCGCATTCCTTGGTCGACACCTCTCCCCTACGCAAGCTGCTCGAAGGAATCTATCGCCCCGACCTCGTGGCCCAAGCGATCGAGGAAGGAAAGCTGCGGCATGTGGCCGTGAGCGCCACCGAGGTGTATAGCGGAAGCCTGGTCACCTTCGTGCAGTCCAAAAGCGTCAAACTCTGGCACCGCGCGCGCCGACGGGCGGTGACCACAGTGCTCGATGTGGAGCACATCATGGCGTCTTCGGCCATCCCTCTGCTTTTTCCTGCCGTGCTCTTGAACAACCGCCAGTATGTGGACGGTTGCATCCGCTCGATCTCTCCGCTTGGGCCCGCCACCAGGCTCGGGGCCGATAAGATCCTCGCCATTGGCGTGCGCCGCTACTATATGCGAGAGACAGGAAATTTATTTGAGGACGCGCTCTCGAAGCCCGAGGCTAAGCCCAGTCCCGCCGCGCTGGGCGCCCTCGTGCTCAACTCGCTTTTTGCCGAGAGCTTGGATTCCGATGTGGAGCACCTCGAACGCCTCAACGCCATCACGCCCGACCAAAGGGAGGGCTCCTTTGGCATGCGCAAGATCGAAATGCTGGTGATTCGCCCCTCGGAGGATTTGGGGGAGATGGCCACGTATTTTCGCAAGAAGATGCCTTCTCTGGTGCGCTTCCTTTTGCGGGGCTTGGGTAGCGAACGCGATAAGGCCAGCGACATTCTCAGTTACCTTTTGTTTGTGCCGGAGTTTCTCGAGGCTCTTGTGGACTTGGGGTACCAGGATGCCCGGGCTGAGGATCAGCGGCTGCGACAGTTCTTTGCCGATTGAATCTTTTTTAGGTCGGACCTAGAATATCTTCATGGAAATTTTTCTCGTTCGTCATGGCATTGCTGAGGAGCCCGAGGTGGCTCAGCGGGAAGGCCGCGGAGATGAAGACCGCCGCCTCACTTCTGAGGGGCAGGATAAGACTGCCGCCGTGGCAAAGCGCTTTGCCGTAAAAATAAACAACGTAGATAGGATCGTGCACTCCTCCTTGCGCCGTGCCCGCGAGACGGCCGAAATCTTTGCCCGTTATTTTCCCGAAGCAGAGCTGCAGGAAATCAGTGGCCTTGCTCCCTATGATTCCCCCGAGGCTTTTTGCCAGTGGTTGGAAAAAGAGGGAGAGGAGCGCCTGATGGTGGTGGGGCACGAGCCTTTCCTGGGAAATTTGCTTGGGCTGATGATCACGGGGCGGCCGCTGTCGTTTGTTGCCTTTCGCAAGGCCGGTATTGCCGGAGTGGAATGGCAGGGGAAAGGCCGGTCGCAGCTGTGTTGGTTGCTGCCGCCGAAGTGGCTGCTCTAAGAGCTGGTTTGAAAAGTGGGTTCGTAGAAGCGGTCTCAAAAATAGGCCGTGGCGAAGCTGAGAGGAAAAGAGCGAATCCGAGGCGGAGGGCCGAAAAGGCGCGGAGGTGTAGCAGAGCTTTCATCGAGCACCGTTTTGGCCCGACAACGAAAGAGTCGCTCCTGTTAGCCAGCTGCAGTAGGTCTATTTTTGAGAACACTTCTAGCG
>JAKFYM010000123.1 GCA_021730855.1 Bdellovibrionales bacterium | reverse complement strand
GCAAGGGGAGGTGGGTGGTGTCAAGATGGAGAGTGGGGAAGTGAGCGCGAAGTGCGAGCGAGGGTTGGGCAAGGGAGGTGGCGGGTGCGGGAGATTGCGCGAGGCGAAACCGCTGGGGAGTGATTTTGAAAGGAGGGTGAAACAAAAAGAAGTTGGGAGAAATTGTGAAATTGGGGATTTCCCATGGGAGGAAGTTTTGCGCTGGTATGAGTGTGTAGAAAAATCGCGAGCTTGCGATTTTTCTTGACCGGCTTGGAGTAGAGAAATTGGTTTTGCGAGAGAGGATTTTGTTGGAGTGGTGAGTGGGGGATGAGACGCGCGGATTGGGCTTTGGTCGGGCGTGCGCGAGGGATTTCGCGGCCACGGATATGAGGTTTTTCTTCTCTGTATGAGGCCCCTGCGAGGGGCCCCGAATTGCTCTCAGAAAACACATGATAGGTTCCTGTTTTCAATATCGGAGGAACTACCTATGACGAATCGCGAACTCGAAACGAAACTAGAAACCTTAGTGCAAAAAGAGCGGGAGATCACTTTAGAGATCTTGCGGTTGATTTTGGAAGTGGAAAGAAGAGGGCTGCATCTGCCTTTTCGAAACCTCCAGAACTATCTCGTGAAAAAATATAAATACTCCTACCCCGCCGCCAATGGAAGAGTGCAGGCGGCAAGGCTCTTGAAAAGCGTGCCGAGAGCCGAAGAAAAAATCCTCACTGGGGATTTGAATCTCTCCACCATGGCGCAGACGCAAACCGTCTTTAATCGAGTAGATGTGTCGGAAGAAGAAAAAGCCGAAGTCGTAGAAAAAATGTCGGGCAAATCCTGCCAAGAGAACGAAAAGATTCTAGCCACGCTGTTTCCCGAAGAGGCTCCCGTGAAGGAAAGCTTTCGGAGAGTAAATGCCGAAGACTCAAGATTATCGATTCTTCTAGAAAAGGAAGGCCGCGCAGCTCTAGAGCGCGTCAAAGAGCTCCTCTCCCACTCCTATTCCGGAGCCAGCTGGGCGGAGATCGTGACCTTCCTAGCCCTAGACTACGTAAAAAGAAAAGACCCTCTTGCGCGAAGCAAAACCGATGGGGAGAAAAAATCCAAAGCCGCCGTGAAGAGGCAAGCCCTGCAAAGGGCCGAAGGCCAGTGTGAATATACAAATCCAGAAACGAACGAAAGATGCCGCAGCCGCTATCGCGTGCAAGTAGACCACATTATTCCAACCGCCCGAGGCGGAACCGATGAGTTAGAAAATTACAGATGCCTCTGCCAACCGCATAACCTTCTCGAAGCTCAAAGAATCCTCGGCAAAGAAACCATGGATCCCTATTGGCCGAAGCATTGAGGGAGCTCATATCGCACGGCCCGGGAGCCCGTGCTCCGCTCCCGCTTCGCACCTCGCTGCGTGCGCCTCTGCGCCCGCGCCTAACCCACACCCTAAAAATTAAACGGCCGATGCGGCCTCTGCAGCCCGAACCACTCCTCAAGCGTCGCCCGCGGCAGGCCCTGTTCATCGTATTCCACGAGCGCGAAGGTGAGCTTATTGGATTGCCCCAGGTAGCGCAGGTCGAGGTTCACCATCCGCGTCCACGTGCCCGTATTGATATACGTCTTCCCGTCTCGATAGAACCGCTGCATCGGCCCATGGGTGTGGCCGAAGATCACCGCCTGCACGCTCGTATTTTCGTCCAGCACCAGGCGGGCATCGTCCTCGAGGCCGTAAAAAGGCGTGACCTCTTCCTTCAGGATCGCCAGCGTATTGGCGATAGTGGCGCGGCGCCGCGGATTATAAATAAATCTAGTATGTATAAAATAGAAGGACGAAAGCAGGATGAACTTCAGCGTGAAGATCGGGTCAAAGAGCATGCTGAAAAGCATGAAGAGCTTGGCCGGCTTTACTTTGTCGATGTACTCGCGCTCGAGCTTCAGGCGGTTGATGATCTTCAGCACATAGACCGAGCCCCAGGGCATGTAGAGAATCGGCTCGGGCAAGTTCTCGGTGATGAAGGGCTGCTCATAGTTCGTGGTGTGCACGGCCTCGAACTGGTTGCCGTGGTAGATGCGCAGGCCTTCGGGGTAGTCGAGAAATTCCTTCTCGGCATTCACCCACACCTGCTCGGGGGTCCAGCTTTCGCCCCCGATGACTCGGCAAAACTCCTCGCGCACGGCGGGGAAGAAAAAATCCATGTCGTGATTGCCCACGTTATAGACCACGCGTTTACCGGGCTTGCGCACAAAGGCCTGCAGCGCGCGCGTGACCTCCGGGTGGCCGGCAAAAATCAAATGCAGCTTTTCGACGGCTACGGCCGAGGTGACCACATCCTGAAATTCGCCCTGGAGGGGGACATTCAGGAAGTCAAAGACATCGCCATTCAGGATGAGCTCCACCTCGCAACCCTCGCCATAGGGCTCGCTCGAGAAGAATTCCAGGAACTCGCAGAATTCCCGATCGAAGTAAAAGTCTTCGTGGGGGTTCTGGACCCCGTCGATAAAGCGGCCTGCCGACAGGTGCATATCGCTTGTAACTATCTTTACTTTATGGCGTTTGGTCGGAAGGGTGGACATAGTTCATCTTATCCTGGCTGATTAGTAAACGACTGCCAAAAATGTAGACAGCTGTTTTCCCCGAAAACCGCCCCCTGTCTCCTTCCGGAGGCGTGTAAAATCAAGGGTTTTTTAAAAACCCTCCCCTGGCATGACACTTGAGATTACAATTAGATGGTGAGCAGTATTTGTTTGAAATCGACGGTGTTATTCCTTTTGCTCTCGGCTATGCCCGTGGGCATCGATGTCCAGGCTGCCGTAGGGGTTGATACTAGCCAGGCCGGCCCTGACTTAGCCCCAGCCGAGAATTCGGGTACGCTGACGATTCCACTTCCATCGGCGAACGCGCCCGCCAACAACCAGTTAGTTGTTCCCCCTGCCGTGGCTCCGGTGGTTGCGCCAACCCCGCCTGCGGCTCCGACCCCAGCTCCCGCCGCTGCGGCTCCCACTCCGGTAAAAATAGAGGACGTCATCGTAACCCCCGCGATCCGCCCCTCGGCTGCTGCTGCCCAGATGCCAGCTCCGGTTGCGGTTCCAGCTGCCAGTCCCACGGTCGCCAACACCAATCCTACTTCTCCTCGAAACAGCGTGCGTTCCGTACCGACCACCACCTTTCAGGGCACCTTCAATCCACTCCCTGAGTACGAAAGATTTACTCCCGCAGCCAATGCCCCAACACCTGCGGCCACTCCCGCTCCGGCGCCTGCGGTGGTCGCCCCAGCGGCCGAAGCTTTAGTCCGACCCGTCGCTCCGGCCGAATTGCCCCCAGCCCCAACCCCAGCTCCGGCAGCACTTGCCGGCACTCCCGATTCCGGCCCCTTCGCCGCTGGTGTGCGTCCTGGCACCGCTAGCTTTTTCCTCGAGCGCGTGGAAGGTGGCGGAGCGCTACCCAAATTCATTCGCGTGAACATCGAGAACCGTATCCGCACCACCCCCCAGTTTTCCAAAGATCGCACCGACAACCGTGATGGCGTCACCGAGCCGGGAGATGTTTTTCCAGTCCTCGAAATGAGGCGTTTTCCTCACGGGGCGGCTGTAAAGATTCGGGTAGATAACAAAGACCGTTGGGTTTACGTGCCCTTCGCCCGCCACGGGGACTGTCT
>JAKFYM010000270.1 GCA_021730855.1 Bdellovibrionales bacterium | reverse complement strand
ACCCTCGCGCTTGCGAAATCCCTGCGCATCCCGCCAGCTCACCACGCCCGCGCCAAGGCGCACCGCCCGCACCTCGCGGCGGTAGGCCGAAGGGTTGCGGTTCACCACAAAAAAATCGCCATAGAAATGCACGTACTCAAAAAGCAGCCCATCCACCGCAGGGTCCGCCGCCGCGGCCGCAAGCGCGCGCCGAATCGCCGGATAATCCTCCTCATGCAGCACCTCATCGGCCTGGAGGTAGATTCCCCAGGTGCCGCGGCAAAAACTCATCGCTAGGTCGGTCTGCTGCGCGAGGATGCGGCCATCGCGGCGCATTTCTTCGTCCCAGACAGATTCCTCCACGCGGACTTTCGGCTCAGCCGCAGCGAGCGACCGCACCTGCGCGAGAGTGTCGTCGGAGCCGCGCCCCACCACCACCACGAGCTCGTCCACCAGCGGCAGCAAGGAGCGCATGCTCTCGAGGAAAGGGTAGCCGTACTGCACGCCATTGCGCACGAAAGTGAAGCCGCTGATCATGCACGCCTCTCCAGGGCCAAACGAATCGGCTCGATCACATCGAGCGGCGCGAGATCCTGCATGCAGCGGTGCCGCTCCGCCATGCATTCGGGAATCCCGCACCAGCGGCCGTTGTCTTCAGCGCGGCAGCGCAAGCCCGGGAGGAAAAACACCGGATGCTCCGCCCGGGAATAGGGATGCCACTCCACGGGATCCTCGGGGCCGAAAAATGTAAACGTAGGAATGCCCACGGCCACGGCCATATGTTTCGGGCCGGAATCATTGCCCACATAGGCGCGGGCCGCGCCCAGAGCCAGGGCCAGCTGGCGCACGGAGAGGCCGGCGGTATAAATAAAATCTCCTTTTTTCCCCTCGAGCGGGCGCAGGCCAAGGGCACGGAGCTCGTCCACCACCCGCCCGGCAAAATGTGCCTCTTCCTCGCCGGGCCCACACAGAATGGCGGGGATCAAATTCATCCGCTCGCGCAAAAGTTCCGCCAGTCGGGCAAAGTGCGCCGGGGGCCAGCGCTTCGTGCTGCGGCTCGCGCCAAGGCCAAGCACCACCACGCGGCTTCCGTCCTCGCCCCAGCCTCCCCAGAAAGTGCGGCCTTGGCGTTTTTCGTCCTCCTGCAAATAAATCCGCGGGGCACAGGGCTCCAAAGAGCCGCCCAGCACGCCTTTGAGAAAAAATAAATCCCACTCGAGCGCATTCGGGTGTTTGCCGTAGGCCTTTTCTGTCTCGGCATTTTGGTAGTGGAGAGCCACCGCATGCGCTCCCGCCAAATAGGCGAGCCAACGCGCGCGCGGCGAGGCATGCAGCTGCAGAAAATAATCAAAGCGCTCGCTCCGCAGCCGGGGCAAGAGCGAGAGCCAACTTTCTTCAAACGTATAGAGCGCGCGAATATGTGGATTGCCCTCGAGCACCGCCGCAAAAGCCGCCGGAACCAGCACCGAGATTTCCACCTCGGGCCGCGTGCGCGCGAGGCTCTCGATCGTGGCCGAAAGGAGCACGGTGTCTCCCAGGGCGCGGCGCTTGGCGAGCAGCACCTTCACTCGCGGGCTTCCAGCTTGCGGTTGCCGGCGCCCTGCAGGCCGGTGCGCGGATCGGGCAAAGCCCCAAGCCGCCCTTGCGCAACCATGGTTTGGATTTGCCAGAGCTTGATGTGGCGAACCGTGCGCGAGACGGCCTCCATCAGGCAGATCACGAAGCCGTGGCGGCCATCGCGGTAGCCGCGGTAGTTGACATAATTCTTGAACCAGGTGGCGAAAAAAACCACGGAGAGATGCCAGAGCGTGGTGCGCTGGCCGGCGCGGTAGCGGTCGAAGGCCTCGATCGTGGTGTAGCGGTTCATTTTGTCCAAAAAACTTTCCACGGTGATATTGGGGTTGTGCTCGATCAGCGCCAGCTCCGGCGCGCGCACGAGGCCGCCCTCCACTTCGGGGTATTCGTGGATCTCGCCCACGTAGCGGGCCTTGTCGCGGCGGAAGAAGCGGTCCTGGAAGGAGGGGTTCCAGCAGGCACCATAGATCCGCCGGCCCAGGAAATATTCGGCGCGCTTGATCTTATAGCCATAGGGCGCGGAGGACTGCCGGCCGGCCTCGAAAAAAGCCCGCAGCCATTCCTCGAGCTCCGCGCTCACGGCTTCGTCCGCATCCAGCACCAGCACCCAATCGTGCCGCAATTGCGCCAAAGAAAAATTCCGCTGGTCGCTGAAATTCGTCCACGCGCGGCTCACTACCCGCGCCCCCGCCTCGCGCGCCACGGCGGCGGTGCGATCGGCCGATTCGGCGTCCACCACCACCACTTCATCGGCAAAGTTCGCCGAGCGCACGGCCCGCGCAATATGGCCTTCCTCATTGCGGGAAATCAGCACCACCGAGAGAGGAAGTTTCATTTTTTCCACCATGCTCCCCATACTAATACAGCGATCCACAAATGAATACAGGCCGCGTCGAGGCGTGTGGACACCTGCGCCCCCACCGCATCATGGGCGGAGAGGGTGACTAGAAGGAGCAGGGCGCTGCCAAAGATCCAGCTTCGGCGCACCGGCCAGCGCGAAAAAATCTCGCGTAAGGGGAAAAAAAGAAAAAGCAGGTAGTCCTTCCACACAATATGCGAAAGAAAAAGAATGCAGAAGGCCGCCGCCGCGAGATAGGCCTCGGTGCCGCGCTCGCGGGCGCGTTTCCAGGAAAGCAGCGCCAGCAAAATCCCGATCACTAGCGCCACTCCTCGCACCAGCGCGGGCGGCAGGGCGAGCAGCGTCCACTTCACTTCCCAAACCGCGTGCAGGGGGAAGCTCGCGTCCGTGAACAATCGCGAAAAAAATGCCACGAAGCTTTGGTTGTTGGAGTGCAGGGGCAGGCCCTTTGATTGGAGGGCTCCGAGGAATTCTCCGTAAAGTGCCCAGCCCAAATCCCAGCCAAAAAACACGAAGGGCGTGAGCGCAATTCCCGCTCCCACTAGGGCACCCACCCAGAGCCCCCGCAAGCCGCGCCAGCCACCGCGGGGCCCCCCAAAAAAAGCCGGCGCAAATACGGCCGGAAAGACTTTCACGGAAGTGGCCAAGGCCCAAAAGCCCCCGGCCGCCGCCGGATTTTTCTCCAGCCAGCGGCCCGCGCCCGCGAGCAAGGCCACCACCACCAAATTCACTTGTCCGTAGCCAAAGGTGATCGTGAGGTAGCGCGTGAGCAGCAACATGGCCGCAAAGGCCGCCCACGACGAGCGGCAGAGCAAAAAGAGCAGAAGCGCCAAGAGCGCGTGCCAGGACCACTGGTGCAAAGAATAATTTTCCGAAAAACCAAAGGGCGTGAACAGCAGCGCCGTCGACGGAGGGTAGAGGTAACGGTCCGGACTTATCCGGTAAAGGTTCACGGGATCGGTTAGCGCGTGCCGGGCGGCCACGTAGAACACTTTAAAATCAGGGCTTTGCAGCTTATACGCGCGAGGCACAGAAAGCAGCGCGAGCAAAAGCGCAAAACACAAAGCCCACTTTTCCCGTCGTGTACGCAGCATTTCCCCACGCTACCCCAGGCGCTCCCGTTTGACAAAAGAGACCCCCTTTCTTAAACTGGAATTAGATGAAAAAAATCAAAGCTTTAGCCTCCGCAGTCCTGCTCGTCTCTTTCTTTGTGCTCACCGCCAGCGCAAAAATTCCTGGCTTGAACGAAGCGGTCGT
>JAKFYM010000360.1 GCA_021730855.1 Bdellovibrionales bacterium | reverse complement strand
ACTGCGTCCAGCTCGCCCCGCAAGCTCTCCTTGCCCTCCACCACAGTGATCTGGCAAGCGGACGACTGAATCTGCGCGTCGTGCCGCTTGACCACCTCTTTCACCAAAACCTGTAAGTCCACTTCCTCAAAACGCAAGCTCAGCTTTCCCGAAGAAATGCGAGAAACGTCTAGTAGACTTTCAATCAAATAGGCCAATCGGTCGATCTGACGAGTGGAAACCTCAGCGATGGTTTGGATTCTTTCTGCAGGCATAGAGCCAATTTTCCCGGTGGCGATCGAGCGCTGAAAGCCCTGGATCTGGAGTTTCAGAGGCGTGAGAGGAGTTTTCAATTCATGGGACGCGATCGCAAGAAACTCATCCCTTGCCTGAATCGCCCGCTTGAGTTCCGACTCTACGCGCTTGCGCTCGGTAATATCGTGATGAATCACCACTCCAGCCACAATTTTTCCCATACCGTCCCGAATCGGGGAAGCGCTGATGCTGAGCACAGAGCGCCCACCATCTTTTCGCGCAAATTCCACTTCCTCGTTTTGCACGAGCTCACCATCTCTAATGGCTCGCTCGAGAGGGCGCTCTTCTCGCAAGTAAACGCTTCCATCTGGCCGATAACCCTTGCTCAGACCGTAACGTTCCGAGTTCTCACTCAAAACAAAATTCTCAAAAAGACGGTCTAGCTGGCTATTGCGCAATGCAATTTTCCCAGACTTTGCCTCGGCGATGATCACTCCGTCGGGCATCTGGGAAAGCACCGCCATCAAGCGGCTTCGCTCCAGCTCAGAGTCTAGGAGCAAACGATTTTGTTCTTGAAGGGCGTGATTTAAATTCCGAAAAAGCAATTCAAAGGGCCGGCTGATGCCTGTTTCCACAATCGCTTTGTAAAAAAAGTAAGTGGCCACGAGATGCAAAAAATGGCCGATCATATTCGAGAGACTGTACATTTGCAGATAGATCGTAAAAGCTATCTCCGCAGCGATGGAAAAAATAAAAAAAGCGATGAGGATCTTTAAGGTCTGCGGCTCGAACTCTTCCCGATGCCAAATCATCAGCATCATTGCCGCCAAAAGAATTCCCGAAATCACAAACTCGCTATAGATCTTGAAAGACGTGAGGCCCTGGCCGTCCACGAAGCAATCTGGGAAAATTCTAGCAAAGATTGTGTAGAGCAAAATCGCGGTAATCAAGGAGAGCCCGATGGCCACAGGAACCACAGGCAGGTGCCGCCTCAAAAAGAGGGGCGCCGCGAGCAGCACAAGGGAAAAAAGATAGCGCGAAGCGATCCATAGCTGGGGGGCCAGGTTTTGCCCATATTCAGGAAAGGCGTTAAGCCCTTTATAGGCCAATGCATGAAGCACTCCCATCACACCCACGGAACCACAGGAGATCCCCACCAGCAGGAGATAGCCATTTTCAAAGCGACGGGAATTCCAGGCAAAAGCGAAAGCATTGAAGGTGACCGCCGCGATCGCTGCCTCGATCAAGGAATGAAAAACCACATAGCTGGAAAGGCTGATCCAGTAAAAGCCAGCCATCAGGGCAAGCAAAAGGGGGAAGTCCCTGAACAAAAGATACTTCTCCGGTATTTTCCGCAGCAGTGAAAGGGCCTGGCTCATCCAGCGATTTTTAGCATGGAACCACTGGCCAAGGAATTGTTCTTCTGCCGCTTTCTAGCTACTTGGTCCTTGCGTCGACGCATCACGCCAACGGCGGCCCGAGCCCATCATGGGCTTTAAATAGACGACGATCATAAACAGTCTTTGTATATTTTTTTCCTATATAGTTTCGTTTCCCGATCGGCCACGTTACTCTTGGCGGATATGAAAAAACTTTTCTTCTTTCTATTCGCCCTATTGCCCCTCCATGCCTTAGCAAACGACCGCGACTGCTACGATATGGATTCCTTTGCCTGTGAGGTATTTTACCGAACCAATGAGCAGCGGATCCAGAATGGTCGCGCCCCCATGGTTTATTGTGCGCGTTGTTTCGCCATGGCTCAGGAGCAGAGCCAAGACATGGCCGATCGCGACTATTTTAGCCACCAACGCCCGGTGGGAGACGGCAGCCAAGGAGAAACCTTCAGCCAGCGAGCCGCGCGCTTTGGACTTTCACAGAGCGTGGGAGAAAACATCGCCCTAGTACGTTCGCCAGAATCGGCGGTGGAGCGCTGGATGAAGAGCGCCGGTCACCGCCGAAATATTCTTAATGCAAACTACGATCAGTTCGCCGTTGGCCAAGCCGAAGGGCGTTACACCCAAGTTTTCTCACGCAGGCCGGAAAGCAAACACTAAAGGGTCAGAAAAATATTTTCGGGCTTACCGCCAGCCTCCAAAACACTGGGGATTCCGGCAAATCCCACATGAGTCACGGTCACTTCCCAAGGATAGGGAAAATACATGCGGCATTCTGCAGTGGTGTGGTCGTAGAGCTTCACTGCATAGCTGTTGTCGGGCTGCGGAAGGCTCGCTTCGATCTGTGTTCCGCAACCATCTTTCTCTATTTTGGTGATCGGTAGGGTCACAGGCTCGGTGCCATCGATCGTGAGGGTCATGCTCACGGGTTCGCCTTTCCCATCTTCAGCATTGAGCGAAAGACGCGCGCCCTGCACGCCTTCGAAATTAAATGTGCCTTTGATGATTTCTAAATCCGCGGCTTGGTGGGGGCGCACGCGATCGGGAACAAAGTCTGCGGCAGCAAAAGAGGTGGAGAGAAGCAAGAGAGACAAAGAGAAAGAATAGACAAGACGCATTGGTCCTCCGTTATTGAGTGAAGTTTCTAACGAAACCTGAGAACGCAAGCTTCGTACCAAGCAGGCACGCTCTCCGCCTAGGGGTTTTCTGCCGGCTTATCGAAAACACTAACCAAAATGGGTATTGCTTCGGTTGCAGGAAGGCACTGCTTCTCCTACTGGTTTGGCACTAGGGAAAAAGGCTCCTTGCGCCAGCGCCTCTAGCCATAAAGCGCGGCCGCGCGCTTTTTCATTTCTTCGGGGCTCACGTCTTCCACATGCGAGCCAAGAGTCCACACATGGCCAAAAGGATCCGTGAAAATCCCATTCCGGTCTCCATAAAACTGATCCGCCACGGGGCGCACCACCTTCATGCCGGCCTCAATGGCCGTAGCCGCCGCTGCGTCTACATCTTCTACATACACCATGAAGCTCACCGGGGTGCCCTTCAGCGCTTCCGGGCTGCGGTACCCCATATCGGGATACTCATCCCCGAGCATGATGTTGGAATTTCCGATGCGCATCTCTGCGTGATTCACGGCACCATCCGGGCCCTCCATGCGGAAAAGCTCTTTCGCCCCCAAAGCCTTTTTATAGAACTCCATGGCACGTGCGGCTCCCTTGATCACAAGGTAGGGAGTCACGCTGCTGTAGCCTTCGGGAATCGGGTTCACTTTTTTCATAATATTTCCTCTTCTGTGGGTGCCCTTGTACCACTGCCCCAAGAGGAGAGGAAAGATGCAGATTTATTTTTATGCTTCCTAACCATCTTTTTTCCGACCGTCCGCTGAAGCTCGCGCTGATCAATCTGGGCTATCCATTGACAGGCCTCACGATGATGGGATTGATTCTATCTTCGATAGCGGCAACGCCTCAAAGCCGCCATCTAAAAGATGAAACGCGCTTCCATGCCCAGGAATTTCTTTCTAAAGAAAAGCCGCTTATTG
>JAKFYM010000094.1 GCA_021730855.1 Bdellovibrionales bacterium | reverse complement strand
CTAGGGTGTTTCATGGACGAAGCGACCTTATGGAAAAGGATTTTCAAGCCTAAGTTGCTGCGTTCGCAGCGCGGACAGGCCGTGGTCGAGTACATCCTCGTGCTCCTGGTGGCGCTTGTGTTCGCGCGCTTCGTTTTTTTCCATCCCGAATACGGTTTCAAATCCCAGCTCGACAAAACCATGATGCGCCTCGGGGTCTTCCTCGAGCAAAATTTGAAAACGGGCACCAAGGTGGGCGGCGACAATGGCGAGAAAAGCTTAGAGCCGTATGCGGGGACAAACCGATGGAGAAACTAAGCCTCGCCGTCTTTGCGATCCGCATCTTTGGCGGCATTCATGATCTACTGACGAGAAAAATTCCTAATTGGTTCACCTTTTCGGCCATGGCCCTCGGCCTGTTCGCGCAGCTGTGGCTGCTTGGGCTGCCGGGCCTATTGGACTCCGTGCTGGGCATTGGCTGCGGTTTTGTGCTGCTCTTTCCGGTCTTTGCGTTGGGATATATGGGCGCGGGCGACGTGAAATTGCTCATGGCCGTGGGAGCTTGGGTGGGCTGGCAGCAGTGTTTCCAGGTGGCGCTGTTAGCTGTGGGTTGCGGTGCCCTCTACGCCTTTTTTGAAATCCTCTATCGCGGGCGCGCTCGCGCCGTGGCGGTGCGCACCTATTCCTTCCTGCGCTCGCTCTTTGTGCCCGGCCTGGTGATCGAAAAGCTGCGGCTCGATGAAAATCGCAAATTCGCTTTTGGCATCTGCATCGCGATCGGCGTGGCCGGCGTGACTTTTTTGCGGCAACAGGGGCGCCTGCCATGAAGCGAAGATTGCGCAAAAAGCTACGCGAAGAGAGTGGCCAAGCGGTGGTGGAGTACATCCTGATGATGGTGCTCGTGATGTCCGCCGTGATGCTGGTGATCGGGAAACTCAAAAAAGACGAATATTTTTTCAAGCATTTCACCGAGCCTCTGGTGAAGCACGTCACCTATAACTACAAATACGCCGATGCCACCGCCCAAGGGTGGGACGAAGGCAATCCGCGCCTGCACATTCAGATCTCCCGTCCCAATGAGGGCCAAACCTTTCGTATCTTTCAGCCGCAAAAACGATGAAAAAACGTAACCGAAAAAAAGAATCCAACGAAAGTGGCCAGGCCATCATCGAATTCATCGTGGTCTTCATGATTATTTTCACCATGCTTTTTATGTTCGTGCAGATGGCGTGGTCGATCGCCTATGGGCACTACGCGCACTACGCCACCTTCATGGCTTCGCGTGCCTATTTCTCCGCTAGTCTCACGCGCTCCGACCAAATGGAGGCCGCTTCCTCCGTGCTGAGGAGCATGCTCAAGACTCCCTCGGGCGGAGACCTTTTTCCCTTCGTGGCCAAAGCGCGGGGCGGGGATGAGCGAGACACCCAGGGCCCGGAGCCCGTGACGGGCGGTTTCGTGGGCACGCATCCCGAAGCCCAAGGCAAGGACACGAGCCGGGTGTATTCCTGGGCCGAGGGCGTGCAGTACAATTTCGGCGTCTCCATTTTCCTGCTTCCGCTGGCGTCTTTTGTGGTGAAGGAAGGCCAGGGGCAGTCGATTTCTGCGGGCAATGCGCAGAACCCCACCAAGGCCGTGGAGTGGAGAGGAGCGATGCCTTTTACCAGCGATTCCTTCCTCGGGCGGGAAGTCTCGGTGGATGAATGCTACCAACAGCTCGAACGACTCTCCCGCAACACAGGAATCTCTCGCGGCGATAGCGCGAATTTTCTTGAGGACAATGGATGCTAAAGAAGCGGGAGAAAAACGAGGAAGGGCAGGCGTTGATTGAGTTCATCATGCTCGTTCCCATCGTGCTCGCCTTCCTTTGGTATTTGGTGCACGTGAGCATGGCGATCAATAAATCCGTGGTGGGGCAAAAACATGTGCGCTCCCAGCTGTTTCTCAAAATGTACAACCACCGCTCCGGCCCCGTGCTCAGCGATTTCAATGGCACCGTGCGCTCACACTACTACTTGGGGATTTCCGGCGAGGTGATGGGCGGAACCGGCGTGCCCGTGGCTCCTACGGAAAAGCTGGGTGTGGGCATGAATCCCCCGACCGATCCGCGCGCGAGTGATGACCCTGGTGAGCCCACCGGAGGGTCGCTCCGGCAGAACGTGCGCGTGCGCACGGTGTTTGGGATCTGCACGCACCGGAAAAAAGTTCCAGACACGGGATTGCAGACCGACTTTTGTGGATCGGAGTCGGCGGCGGATTAGCGGCCTAAGAGCGGCTTTTCGAGACCCAGAATTTTGCTAGAAGACGCAAAATAAGGGCCGTGAGCAGGCACTCCCATGCGATGAACAACAGCATAAAAAGGATCCCTAGGAAAATGTAAGACAAGCTGGATAGACTTGATAAAGTCACGCCCTTCCCAGTGAGGATATCCACCCCCGCTAAGAATAGGGTCATCAATAGGGGAATAGGAAATATGGCAATGAAAAGATTGATCCCTAATTTCTTTATACTCTCCGAAAATAAAATCAGGGGAACGAGGCTCAGAGCAGCCATATAAGTCATTACCGTAAGAATTGTACTGTCCTTGAATTTGAGCACTAAAATACCAGAGACCAGATGCAGTACAAAGCTGAGCAGAACAAACGACCAGCGAATCTTGGGGTTTTCAAAGAGAGTAAATGATTTTCGTATCATCTCTTGCATTTGTTGCTGCATGGTAAAATGGTAGCACAGGCAAATTGCCAGCTCACCATTGCTGTCAGGCAAAAGCGCATTTACCCTGCCCAGGCTGGATAGTGCTCTCCTAACCCCTGATTTCCCCTGCGTTTTTTTCCTTTAGAAAGTCCTCAATCTTACCGATACAGCATCTAGGAGTCCTAGATGAACAATCGCGCCTTTACCATCTCCCTCGTTGTCGCCGTGCTGGCGGTCTCGATGGTATTCTCCTATGTCTCCTCCACCGAAGAGGCTTACAAAGCGCAGTACGGCACCGAAGTGGCCGTGGTGGTGGCCAAGCGCCCGATCAAGGAATTAGATATTCTCGACGAGACCAACCTCACCACCAAGTCGATTCCCTCCACCTTTAAGCAGCCTGGCGCGCGCTCGAATATCAAAGATTTTATCGGCGCCCTCGCCATCGCACCCATCATGAAAGAAGAGCAGGTGACGGGCTCGAAGGTCACTCAACTGGGCGCACGCACGGGTTTGGCGCGGCAAGTGGCGATCGGGAAACGCGCCGTCACGGTGCGGATCAATGATGAGTCCGGCGTGGCCAAGCTGATCAAGCCGGGCGATCGCGTGGATGTGTTGGCCACGGTGGATCCCTCGGGCTCCGGGAATAAGCTGCTCGTCGAGATGCGCACGATCATTCAGGACGTGCTGGTGCTGGCTACCGGAAAGTATGTGACGAACACGGTGCCCGGTATTCTCGAAACCGATCCATTCCGTCAGGACCAGAAAACAAAAATTCCGCTCTCCGAATACACCCAATATCCCAACATCACGCTAGAGGTGGATCCCTTCCAGGCCCAGCGTGTGGTCTTTGCGTCGGCGAATTTGGGTGGTGTCTACCTGATACTACGTAACAACGACGACAACGCCAAAGAAGAGCTCAGCAAGACGATGATGAAAGACTTTTTGGACAAAGATCCGGCCGCCGCTGCCGGCCCCCGCCCCGCCTCGCTGCTCACGCCCCCACCTAGCCGATAAT
>JAKFYM010000358.1 GCA_021730855.1 Bdellovibrionales bacterium | reverse complement strand
GTACACGCCGGGCCCACCGCTCGCGTGGCGGGCTTTTTCCTGGAGCGTAGAGAGGCGTAGGTCGAGATTGTCCATGATCCAAGGCAGTGTAGTAAAAAACCGAAGCGCCGGCTAGGGGGACAAAACAAGCGCCCTAAGGGACCTTCCTAAAGCTCGGCCCACGAACGACCCCCACACCCCTAAGGAATTTCCTCGCGCACTATGGTGTAGGGAAGCTCTTCACGAGGGACTCGAGAAACGGAGCGGATCTCACTCGTTCCAATCACGTAATTCACAAAACTTTCATAGTCGGCATCCACGCGGATTCCGGCCTGGATTGGCCTACCACCGCGGAAAATGGTGTTCACCTGATGATTCATGCGGCCCTCCCACAAGCGTGGGGGGCGCAGGCCATCGGGAGTGAAGGAGACAATGTCTATCTTTGGTAGCTCTAGCTCGAAGAGGTAAATATTTGCATTGGGGGCTGGATTCTTCGCCAATGTCAGGTTCGCCACGGCAATCGCCAGATTCGGGTGCGTGGTCACGGACTGAAAATTGGAGGCGCTCCCATTGCCCCAGTTCAAATGGTCGCGCAGCTGTTGCTGGTAAGGAAAGCCCAGCTGCCGCACAAATCCTTTAAATCTCTCCTCCCGTAAAAAAGCCGAGCTCATGCCCTTTTCCGTGATTTCCTGCGCCTGCTCTGGCGTGAGCACCAGGGCGCGGTAGCACTTCTGCGTGCCTAAGGAATCGCTGAAGGCTTGCCGCAGTTCCCAGGGATCGCTCCACTTCCGCGGGTGGGTGCGCAGAAAGGCCAAAAGCGCATCGCCATGGGTGAGGATGGCGGGATCGAGAAAAAGCTGGCGGAAGAGCGGCCCCAGTTCTCGGAATTTGGCATCAAGTCGGTGGAAGATGGGGTAGGAGCGAAGGTTCTGCGCTTCAAGAAAGGTGGGTATGTCCACCACCGCCGCTAGTTTGCGATAGTAGTCCGCGCGGCTGTACGCGGTGGGGTTTCTTCTCAGGGGCTCGAGAACCGAGGAATCTGCCACAGTGGGCAAGTAGGTATGCTGCACAGGAGGAGGGAAAATATCCTTATAGTCGTCCAAACAACTTTTTTTGGCCGGGCCGTGGGCAAACGCCAGAAATGGGGCCCAAAGGGCGATAGCTAGCAGTTTGATACTCTTTCTCAGCATAAAATCCGTTTTCGTGTGACGAACGGACCACTCCTATGAGAAGTTTCGGTGCTAATAAACATCTTCTTTAGAAGCGCCTTTGCGGCAAGTCGACAGGCGCGCTAAACCTGGCGGCACTTCGCATATGTCGCTATACTGAACTTTCGGGAGAATTATGGCTGTTGGTCAGGAAATCGTGTGTTTTTGTTCCACCTGCAAAATCGATTTGCGGCATGTGATCGTGGCTCACAAATCGGGAAATTCCGGGCCCATTGCCAAGGTGAAGTGCAATACCTGTGGAAAAATCCACGCCCATCGCGCGAACCCCGGGGAGCGCGCCACGATCGCGGCCAAGCGAGCCAATCGCCCCGCGCGGGAAAAAGCCGTGGTGATTCCCATTGAAGTAGAGTGGCGTGAACAGCTCAGTGCTCGGGAAAATTCCAAGGCGATCGACTACGCTCCCTCCGGTGATTTTAAAGTCGGCGATGTGGTGGACCATCCCACCTTTGGCCAGGGCGTCGTGAGAACGGTCAAAGAAGGCAATAAGTTCGAAGTGATTTTCCAACGCGACGTAAAGACATTGGTGCATCGACTGAAGGAAATCTGAGGAGAAGCTCTTCATGGACGAGAATAGTGTTTCCTACCCTACCTATACGGTTCCCGAACATATTTTACAGCGCTTCCCCGTAGCCGATCGCTCGATCTGGAAGGAAGCCTCGGAAAAGGACTGGAACAGCTGGATCTGGCAGCAGCAGCACCGCGTGAAAAATCTCGAGCAACTCGAGAAAGTGATCCGCGTCACCGAAGACGAAAAACAAGCGTACGAAGGTTCCGTGGAGATGTTCAATATGAGCATCACTCCCTACTACGCCTCCCTCATGGATCCCGACAATCCGAACTGCCCGATCCGCCTGCAGGCCGTGCCGAAATTGGGCGAGCTCCATATTTCTCCCGAAGACCTCGAAGATCCCCTGGCCGAAGAGCGCGATATGCCCGTGCCCGGGCTCACCCACCGTTATCCCGACCGCGTGCTTTTCTACACCACCCACAACTGCGCCATGTACTGCCGCTTTTGCACCCGCAAGCGGAAGGTCTCCGATCCCGGCTCGGCCGCGCAGAAGAAGCAGCTCGACGATGCCCTCGACTACATTCGCCAGCACCCGGAGATCCGCGACGTGGTGGTCTCGGGCGGTGACCCCCTTTCCAATTCCGACGAGCGCCTCGACTATATCTTGGGATCCCTGCGGGCAATGCCGCATATTGAGATGTTTCGCCTCGGAACCCGCAACCTTGTCACCCTCCCGCAGCGGATCACCGATGACTTCATCTATATGCTGCGCAAGCACCACCCTGCTTACGTGAACACCCACTTCAATCATCCCAAGGAATGCACCCGCGAGGCCTACGATGCCTGTCGGCGTCTGGCTGATGCTGGCGTGCCGATCTCCAACCAGATGGTGTTGCTCAAGGGCGTGAACGACGACCCCAAGATCGTGAAAGAGCTGAACCATAAATTACTGATGATGCGGGTTCGTCCTTACTATATCTACCAATGCGATCTCTCGCAGGGGATCTCGCACTTCCGCACCACGATCGAGACGGGCCTCAACATCATCGAGAATTTGCGGGGCTGGACTTCTGGTTTGGCAGTGCCCCACCTCGTGATCGATGCTCCGGGCGGGGGCGGGAAGATCCCGATCCTGCCGCAATACCTCTTGGGCAAAGAAGGCAAAAAGGTGAAGCTGCGGAACTTCCGCAACGAAGAGTTCACCTATGTGGAGCCGTAGAGCGCCCCTTTCTTGCCCGTCGTTTAGCTCTTAAGCCTTGACCAAGGCTCTAGGGAGCGCATACATCCTTTGGTTATGGCAGAGGCTTGGAAGGAAGAAATCCGTCGCTCGATCTCCAGCGTGGGAGAGCTAGCAGGGCAGGGGTATGCCTTTCTTGATTCACGTCCTAGCGCCCTCGGTTTGGAAGAGCGCTACCGCACCCTCGTCTCTCCCTATTACCTCAGCCTGATCGACAAAAAGGATCCTGAGGATCCGATCGCCCGCATGGCATTCCCGATGCGCGAAGAAGCCGCGCCCCCCGTGCAGGGAGTGCGGGATCCGATCGGTGATCTTGAGCGCCAGGCTGCGCCCCGGCTCACGCATCGCTATCCTGATCGAGCCCTCCTGCATGTGACCAATCTTTGCCCGATGTACTGCCGTTTCTGTTTCCGCAAAAACCTCATGAACGAGCGCGAGGAAGAGCTCTATTTGGGGACCTTCGAACCAGCCCTCGCTTATTTAGAAAAACAAACGGCCGTGGAGGAGCTCATCCTCACGGGGGGCGATCCTTGGATGCTCTCTGACGACAAACTAGGCGCTCTCGTGGATGCGATTGCCTCGCGTCTGCCCCAGGTGCAGCGCCTGCGCTTTCACACCCGCATGCCCGTGACCCTGCCTTCGCGCCTTGGCCCCGGCCTCCTGAAGGCCATCCAGCGGCCCGAGCATTTTCGCACTTTCGTGGTCACCCACTTCAATCATCCGCGGGAGCTCAGCCCGGCGGCAT
>JAKFYM010000118.1 GCA_021730855.1 Bdellovibrionales bacterium | reverse complement strand
ATACCCTTCAGGCCCAGGCCGGCGCCGCCATCGCGCAATTGGCAAAGATGAACCTTCCCTTGCTCCTCGCGCGCCAGGGGTATACTTCGCCCCGTATTTTGGCCGAGTCCTTGGGCGTTTTGCATTCGGAAGAAGCGGTCGAAAGCCTGCTTTTAGAAAAACTGGAAGAACAAAAGCTCCGCCCCCTCTGGCTCAAGATGCGCTCCACCTCTTTGCGCTCCAAGCGCACGGCCTGCTGGGCCGGACTCAATCGAGAATCCAGAGAAGGCCTGCTTCTGGCCGAGCCGAATCTCCTGAGCGTGGTGCGAGCCCTGGAATTAGCCCGCGTGCATCGCTGGCAGAGCCTCTCGGCCTGGGGCTGGACATTGGCCTGGCAGCTCGTGCTCACCACTCAGGCCTTGGCCCTCGACCTGCGCCTCGCAGCCTTGCTTGGCCTTCTCCCCGGGGCTCTGCGCATGCTCCAGGCAAGGCGTCTCTATCATTTTCGTTTTCCGGTCTAAATGGTAGGGTGGGGGCATGCCTTTCCTAGAACCCAAAGCCTTGGTCGACATACTCGAGTGGCGTTATGCTGTGAAAGCCTTCGACCCTAAGCGCCTTCTCAGTGATGCTATTTGGACGTCTCTCGAGCGCGCCCTCGTGCTCACGCCCTCTTCCTATGGCCTACAGCCCTGGAAATTTTTTGTGGTTCGCAACCAAGCCCTGCGCGAAAAACTGCGAGCCGCGTCCTGGAACCAAAAGCAGGTCACCGATTGCTCGCACTACGTGGTCCTCGCCCCGCGCATCGAGCTGGATGAAACCTATGTGGATTCCTACCTTCAGTCTATCGCTCAAACTCGCGGCATCCCCGTCGAGTCCCTCGCGGGCTTGCGCAAAAGCATCGTGGGCGATGTGGTGCATGGCACCCGCTCGAAGCAGATCGCCGAATGGGCCACGCGCCAGGTGTATATTGCCCTTGGCAATCTCATGACTTCCGCGGCTGCCCTAGGAGTAGATAGCTGCCCGATGGAAGGCCTCGAACCTGACAAATACGATGAACTTCTTGGCCTAAAGCCCACCCCCTACCGTGTGGCCGTGGCTTGCGCCCTTGGGTACCGTAGCGCGGAAGACAAGTTTGCCTCTTTCAAAAAAACCCGCTTCCCGCACGACCAGATCATCCAGCACCTTTAAGTTCATTTTTGATCGAAAAAAGCCGATGAATTTCTGAGGCTTTTGATGACCTTTCGCCCCTTCCTTTCTGTGCTCTTTTTTCTCCTGCTGGCCACGCGCCTGGAAGCAGGCCCGCTGGACAATATCCCGCTCCTCGAAACCCTACGCTATGACCCGCGCTCCGAAGCCAACCGCGACCTACGCGCGTCTTTTTCGAATTTTGGCCTGACCACCTTTGGTCCCCTCGTTGCCGGCAATATGCAGTCGAGCATTCGCGACGACCTCTACCAAAAACTAAGCCGCCCCGAACTGGCCACGTATTTTCCCGACGAGCGCGAACGCCAGCGCATCGCCGCCACGATCGCGCAGACCGTGCAGAACAACTATCTCACCACCATCAATCCCGCCTCCGTGATTGCCGCCACCGAACACACTGCCGCGGAATTCGTGGGCACCATCATCCGCCGCGCTCTGGAAAAAGAAGGAGTCACCGCCTCCGCCCGCCGCGATCTGTGGGCCGCGCGCATCCTCGCCCCTTTTCGCAATTGCATCCGCCTCTCGCGCACCCGTGACGAAGCCAATAAATGCCTCGTCCCCTTGGAAGCCGATTTGGTCAAGAACATCGGCCTCGCCATTAGCCACGAATTGGTGCGCCAGGAAGTGGGCGCCACCTATGCCGCCCAGGCCGTCACCAACTACACCAGTTGTGTGCGGGTGGACGTGCCCAGCACCGCCGACAGCCGCGTGAAGCCCTGCGTGCTGGCAACCATGCGCAATGGCATCCTCGCCTTTGGCCGCACCAAAATCCGAGAAGTAGCGCGTACCGAGGCTCCGGGCTCCGAAGAGGCCGTGGTCAATAGCGTGATCCCTGGATTTCGCTCTTGCCTAAGCACCGCGGAGAACCGCGACAATTTCAAATTCTGCGCCGACCAGCTCACTACCACCGGAGGAGCCGAAATCGCGGCCTCCGCCGTGCTCGGCAATGAACAAGTCCGCGCCAATATTCCCACCGCGGCCGCACGCGAAGCCCTAGCCCAGAATGCGCGTACGCGTTTCACGCAATGTCTCGAGGAGCGGCAAATACGCGATAGTGCCGGGAACCTAGACACCGCCGTCTGCGCCCGCGAAGTGCGGCTCGAGACCACGCGCTCGGTGGCGCTAGCCCAGCTAAAAACCAATATCGAAAGCAATGTGACCGAACCCTCCGCGCGCCAAAGAATCCTCGACCAAGTGACCACTGCCTTCACCGCCTGCTGGAGAAACCAGGGCGCGGATCCTGCAAATAATGAATGTTTACGCAATACCGTGATCACCACCGTGGGCGCCATTGCCGAGCATGAATTGCGCGCAGAGATTCCGGAATCGGCGATGGACGTGGATCCGCCGCTCCTGCCGAGCCTCGTTTCCGAGGTGCAGGCTTGTGCACGCACTGCTTTACCGGCCGATATGCTAGCAGGGGGGGATATCTCGGGCCCAGTCTTGGGTTGCGCCAATAAAATTGCCCGCTCCGCGGCCATGCAAATAGCTAGGCACGAAGTCTCCGGCGCTGTCTTTGGCCGGGTGAGCGATGAGTCTGCCGCAAACCAGCTCTTGGAGCGCTTAGTGAACCAAGAATTTTCCACTTGCCTCGGCAATGCCCCCACCACCGATCGCATCGACCAATGCTCCGTGTCCTTACGCAAGACCGCCAACGTGGAAATCGGCCAAGCCTTGTTTACCCAAGAATACGATCGCTTCGTGAGCACCCACGGGGGCCTCGCGGCCTATGGCTTGCGTGATGCCGACCGCACCACCTTTCTCACCAGCCTGCGAGAAAGCCATCGACGCTGCCTCGATCCAATCACGGATGCGAACGCCAACGCCACCGACGCCTGCGTTAAGAGCAGCGTCCGCACCCTAGCTCTCCACCTTGGGAATCTCGAGCTGCAACGCAATCTCGGCAACACCCTTCCCGCAGCCGAAAAACAACAAACCACCGCGCGCTTTCTCCAAGAATTTGGCAGCTGCCTCGACCAAAAGCGCGAAGCCAATTTCACCTTAGACAACTACCTCGCCCATCTCACGAGCTGCCAGACGAGCCTCACCTCCCGCTTTACCGCTCTGGTGGTGCGCGGGATCACGCAAAGAGAAATCAAGCGTCAGCTAAATAGCGAAACCATTCCCACGCGTTTCCTAGAACTCGAAAGAAATTTCGATGCCTGCCTCGGTGCGGGCACGGGCGACACCGCCTGCGCCCAAACCCACGCCCGGAACGTAACCAAGGAACTTGGCTCGATCCGCCTGCGCCAGACCTTGGGAACTTTACTGGGCGGCACCGAATACCAAGCCTCCGCCGCGCAGATCACCGCACGCGAACAATCCTTTTACGCCTGCGTGGATGGGGTGAGGTCCGAGACCTTAGACACGGCCTTCACCGATGCCCTCACCCGCTGCGGTGCCGGAATGGAAGGGCAAATCATCATGGACCTTCAGGGCCGCCTGCGCAGCCAAATGGGCCGGCCTGGCGCCAATGCCGAGGAAACTCAGGTGCGGGAAGCCGCCGCCGACGTTATCCC
>JAKFYM010000029.1 GCA_021730855.1 Bdellovibrionales bacterium | reverse complement strand
CGCAATCAAGACCAACTCATCGAAGCGGTGTTTTGCCCAACCCGCCTCCATATTCCCGCCCAGCTCTTTGGCAAACTGAATGGCAGACTGCTCATGCTTAGTATTATCGTCCCCCATTCCCGAGCGCGCCGGACCGACCAAAGGTGCCCCGGCCCGTCCCTGGCGGTCGGTCGCGAGCTCCGATTCCTTATTGCGCCCCAGGGGATTGATCATCCGCCACTGGAACTCCAATGAGCCCATACGCGAGCCCCGAAAAAGCACCGCCTCCGCGCGGTTCGCCACGAGGTACCAGCAAACATAGGGTAGATGCATGTAATTTACAGCTAGCGACATAAGACCTCCAAACCCGTCTTCCGGACACGTAGATTCGGGCACAAGACGGACAAAGAGAAAGCAGCAAGAGAAGTGCCATTCTCTTTGACAGCTTTTCCCTTCAGTGAAATATTGCCCCCATGGCACAGCATGTCTATTCTCAGGACCAATGGGTTCCCCTTGTGGACTATCGCCGCAATGGCGTGGCCGAATGCACGATCCACGGCTCGATCGCCTGGGTGTCGGGGCGCGAGCTGATCCACAGTTTTGGCGGCAATGTTCTTTGCTACGGCCGCTCGATGATGAAGCCGTATATGGTGAAGGTGTTCGCGAAAGAGCTCGAGGATTTGAGTTGGGAGCAAAAAGCGATCGCCGTTTCCTCCCACAATGGCGATACCGAGCACCTGCGCGTGGTGAGCTCGATCCTCAGCGAGAGCGAGCTGGGCCTCGTGCAAACCCCGCTCTCCTTGCCGCTCATGCAATTCGGCCAGCAGCGCCGCCGCCCGCGCCGGCTCTATCACTCTTGCTCCGGCGAACACGCCGCGATCCTACGCGGCTGCAAAAAAAAGGGCTGGTCGCGCGTGGGTTATGTGTGGCCCCATCATGAATTTTTCCTCGCCTATATCGACCAAGTGCGCACGGTGCTCGGCAAAGATTGGGAACCCAAAGTGGTGGCCAAAGATGGCTGCGGCCTCCCCACCCTTTCGATGAATACCGTGGAGCTCGCCACTCTTTATGCGGATCTCGTGACCAAGAAAAACGACGACTGGGTGTGGGAAGCGATGATCCGTCATCCCGACCTCGTGGGCGGATTCAACCGCCTAGATTCCACGATCCTGAAAAGCTGCGAAGGCAAGGTGATCGCCAAGGAAGGAGCCGACGGTTTGCTGGGGCTCGCCGTGGAGCATCCGGATTTCCCGAACGGCCTGGGCATCGTGATCAAAGTGGCCCATGGCTGGGACATGCGCGCCAGCTGGTACGTGGCCCGCTACGCCCTCGGCGTGCTGGGCTTCCAGTTCCGCAACCCCTATCCCCTCGACCGGCAAAAGGCCTTTCTCGTGGCCGAATGCATTCCGCCCGCTCTGCGCGCGAAAATCTCCGACATCCAGCCCTGGGACGATTGGGACCCCGACCGTGACCGCTGGCAGTTTGACTACAAGGAATTCCTCGATGCCTAAGAAACTTGCCAACTATATCAATGGCCAAGAGGTGGCGCCGCGCTCGGGCCGCTATTTGGAGAATTACTCTCCGGTCACCGGAGAGGTGTATTCGCTGGTGCCCGACTCCGGCGCCGAGGACGTGAACGACGCCGTGGCCGCCGCGCGCGCGATCTTTCCCTGGTGGAGCCAGCGCACCCCCGAGCAGCGCTCCCAGGTGCTTTTAAAAATCGCCGAGCGGATCGAGGAGTCTCTCGAAGACCTAGCGCAGGCCGAGAGCTTCGACCAGGGCAAGCCAGTGCACCTCGCCCGCGAGCTCGAGATCCCGCGTGCCGCCAAAAACTTCCGCTACTTCGCCACCAAGATCCTGCACACCGAGGAGATGGCGCGGCCGATGGGCAATTACCTGAGCTACACCCACCGCGCTCCCTTAGGCGTGGCGGGCCTGATCTCTCCCTGGAATTTGCCGTTGTATCTCCTCACCTGGAAGATCGCCCCCGCCATCGCTTGCGGCAATACCGTGGTCTGCAAGCCCTCCGAGCTCACGCCGATGACGGCCTATTTATTGGGCGAGCTGCTCAATGAAGCCGGTTTACCCCACGGGGTGGTGAATATTATTTTTGGCAGCGGAGCTTCGGCCGGCGCCGCACTCACGGCCCATCCGGAAGTGCCCCTGCTCTCTTTCACCGGAGGCACGGCCACGGGCCGCAAGGTGCTGGAAAATTCCATCCCCCGCTTCAAGCGCACGAGCCTTGAGCTCGGCGGCAAAAACGCGGCGGTCGTTTTTGCCGACTGCGATCTTTCCGAGGCCGTGATCACCAGCGTGCGCGCCGCCTTCCAGAACCAGGGCGAGATCTGCCTCTGCAATTCCCGCATCCTGGTGGAGGAATCCATCTACGAAAAATTCGTGGAAAAATTCGTGCGCACCACGGGCTTGATCCATGTGGGCGACCCCACCCTGAAGGAAACCCAGATGGGCCCGCTGGTGAGCCGCGAGCATCGCGAAAAAGTGTTGAGCTATATCAAGCTCGCGGCCGACGAGGGCGGCACCATCGCCTGCGGGGGATCGATCCCGGAACTTCCGGCGCCCCTGAAGGGCGGATATTTTTTGAATCCCACCGTGATCACCGGCCTCACCCCCAGCTGCCGCGTGATGCAGGAAGAGATTTTTGGCCCGGTGGTGTCGATCGTGCCCTTCCGCTCCGAAGAGGAGGCGATCGAAATCGCCAATGGAGTGGAGTATGGCCTCTCGGCCTCGGTCTGGTCGCGCGATGTGGGCCGCGCCCACCGGGTGGCCCAAGCGCTTGAGGCCGCGACTGTCTGGGTGAATTGCTGGATGGTGCGAGATCTGGCGATGCCCTTTGGTGGCGCGAAGCATTCGGGCCTTGGGCGCGAGGGCGGGGATCATTCGATTGAGTTCTTTACGGAGACGAAGACGATTTGTTTGCAGGTGTGAGGGGGGCGGCGTGGCTGAGGAGAGGCCGGTCGAATAGCCAGAGAAACAATTCCTCTCTGGCTTTGAAAATTACTTATTTTCTACGTAACAATTTACGAGACCATGTTCGTCTGCAACGGTAAGGCCGGTACCCACATGATCTTGGCCAGCGGAGGGAATGGAATATACTAACAAACTCGAAGAGGCTCCGTTGGAAACTGTAGCGGACAGTTTGTAGCCAAAGCAGTATTGACTGGCGCCGGCAGCACAAACGCGTTGAAGTTTCGCATTAAGTAGGAAACCACTATTTGAGCTTGTTACGCCCGCCGCAGTAACAGAAACACTTTCTCCTCGCTGCAATTCAACGGTTACGCCATCGGCGGTCTTTTTCGTGTAGGTTAGGTCACAGCTTACCGTCGGAGCCTCTACCGCGAAGCTCGAAACTGCGCTTATCATCCCGAGAATTAAAATCAGACTGCTTTTCATACGAGGGGTCTCCTATATTGGCGATATTGAATTATTGAGGCGCAATATGTCATGCGATTTGACTATGCGCAATATAAAATACGACCTTTGGGGGGTCGGCAAAGGCATCAGGCTAGCGTGAATTCCCGATGTCTCCCCGAAAATCCTGCGCGAGCGAGCGAGGGCCACGCTCGGGCCGAACGAAAGAGCAATTCCGGGGGTGTGAGAAATAGAGAGAGCGCGCCGCTCGGTCCTATCCAGACTGCTGAAAATTCCGGAATTTATTGTGCGCGGAACCACTGCTGTCCGGTTTATTTCGCAGTGAGTGATTGAAAAA
>JAKFYM010000326.1 GCA_021730855.1 Bdellovibrionales bacterium | reverse complement strand
ACAGAGTTTACTTTTCTCCCTACTTTTTTCCCTAAGCGCTCAAGGCCAGGCACCTCTCGATTTATTATCGTCCACGCGCATGGTGAGCCAAGCAGAAGGGCCTCGCGTTCCCTTGCCCCGGTCCAAGCCGCCAGTTTGCCCGCAACCCACTTCCCCTTTTCGCAATACCAGCCTGGTGAGATTTGCCACCCTTTACGGAGAGATCGAAGCGCAGCGTTTCGGTGCGCCTCCCCCGGTGGAGCATCATGTGTCTGTGCCTTTCCTCACCATTCTCGCTGATCCCAACCAAAGTTTTCAACCCCGTATGTCAGCGGAGCAATGTTCTCCGGTGAGAAACATCAGGGAGCGCTTTGGCGTTGTTCGTAATCAGAGCGACCTGGGGCTATGTTTCGCTTGCGTGGCGGCCGACATGCTCGGGTTCTACAATAACCAACGCTATTCTTGTTTAGACCTAGGGCTCCGCTATTACCAGGATCCCTCCAATCTTGAAGCCAAGGGTTGCCTCGACCCCCCAGCCCGCTCCGTAGCGGATCTTTACGCCGGCTTTCTTAGCTATGCGATGCGCACAGGGCAGGAGCGAGGGGTTTGTCTCCATAGCGCCCTGCCATTTGTGGATAGCTTCACGACGGAGATGGCCGATATTGCGGTGGAGCGAGGGGAAACGATCCTAAAAAATGGGCAGACATTTGTTCGAGAGGTATATGGCTTGGGGGACGGAATCCGTGCGGTGGAGGCTCTTGCCGGTCAATCCCTTACGGAAATGGTCACTGCCCATCGGGAAGAAACCTGCCAAGCCCTCACGATGGGAGGGGTCTTATTCCCCAATCTACATCCGATCGAGTTTCTTGGGACTCTTTCCAACTCTAGCAGTAGGTTCGAGGCCATCAATGCCCTGATCAACAAAGGTTGCGCGCCCCAAGCGGCGACCCTCCCGGCAGGTACGGCTTATCAGACGTATGGACTGCCGGACGATTTGAGGAATAGCCGGGGCAATCGAAATCTTGGCCGCTACTTACAGCCTAGGTTGGATGAGGCTCTCAGTGCGGGACGCCCTGTGACATTGGCCTATGACCCTATGGATGTTTTTGAGTCCACCCAAGGGCAGGATCAGGGCACAACCATGCACGCGGCAATCGTGGTGGGGCGGGAGTTTCGCGACGGGAAATGCCAGTACCTCGTGCGCAATTCCCAAGGGACTAACTGCGATTTTAAACCGCCCTACAACGATAGTCGCCATTGCGACCAAGGCCACATTTGGATCACCGAGGAATTCTTTGATAAATACGCCGTAGAAATTGGGGCAGTGGAGCCGGCCACCCCTTAGGTCTATAGACCTTTTCCCTTGCCCGACCCCGCCTTTTCGTTCTATACCCTACCTTTAGTTTTCCCGTACACTGAGGAGCGTAAGTTCAATGGTCAAGATTCGTCTATCATTAAGAGGCAAAAGAAATGCCCCCTTCTTCCACATCGTGGCTGTGGACGAAAACAAAAAGCGTGACGGAGCCGTGTTGGATAAAATCGGCACCTATGACCCGGCGAAAAAAGAAGCTAAGGAAAAAGTGACCTACAATGCTGAACTTTACCAAAGCTGGATTGCGAAGGGTGCAAGGCCTACAGAAACCGTTGTACAAATTATTAAATCCAGTTCAAAATAAAACTAGTTGATAGTTGGTATAATTTCATAGGCAAGGAAGGCCTATTTAGTTGAGTTCAAGTGGAAGACCAGGGAGGCGGGAGCGATGAAGTCGGCATCGGAAGAACTGAGAGCTCTCATCGAGTATCTGGCCCGGGCCCTTGTGGACTATCCCGACCAAGTGCAAGCAAAGCAAATTGAGGGTGAGCAAACCACCGTCATTGAATTGAAGGTCGCCAAAGACGATCTCGGCAAGGTGATTGGCAAACAAGGCCGCACCGCTCGCGCCATCCGTACGATCCTCAACGGCGCCTCCACGAAGCTGAAAAAGCGCACGGTTCTAGAAATCCTCGAGTAAATTCTTGCATCTAGTCATTCTTCCCTCTACTTAGGGTGGATGGAAATTGACGTCCTCACGCTCTTCCCCCAAATTTTTACGGGGGCTCTCTCAGAAAGCATCCTCGGCCGCGCGCTCGAGAAGCAGCTTGTGCAGGTCAATCTCCTGCAAATTCGTGATTATACCGCTGACAAGCACCGCACCGTGGACGACCTACCTTATGGTGGGGGCCCAGGCATGGTGATGAAATGCGAGCCACTCTATGCCGCCTGGGAGGCCGCAAAAACACGCAATCCCGGCCTTCCCGCACGCACGATTTTGCTTTCGCCCCAAGGGGCCCCGCTGCGCCAGGAGAAGCTGGAAGAGTGGGGGCGTGCCCTGCCCGGAAATACCCGGCTAATTCTGATCTGCGGCCGCTATGAGGGCGTGGATGAGCGTTTTATTGAGGAATGTGTAGACGAGGAAGTCTCGCTTGGGGACTTTGTGCTCACCGGGGGCGAGATCCCGGCCCTGGCCCTGATCGATGGCCTAGTCCGGTTACTGCCCGGTGTGCTGGGGAATCAGGAAAGCACGGCCGGCGAGAGCTTTTCCTCTGGCCGGGCGCTGCTCGAATACCCGCATTATACCCGGCCCCCCGAATTTCACGGGCAGCGCGTGCCCGATGTCCTCCTTTCCGGCGACCACGCCAAGATCGCCAAATGGCGGGAAGGCCAGCGCCTGGAGCGCACCCGCCAGCGGCGCCCCGATCTACTCGCCCACAAAAACGGGGAGCTAGTCGTAAACCCCAGGTCTTTATGGTAGAAATCCACCCTTCCGGTTGCAGTGTGTACGTGGCTTTGTTACATCATTCCATGCGCGATAAGAATGGAATGATCGTTACCACAGCGGTGACGAACCTAGACATTCACGATATCGCACGCTCCTCCCGCACCTATGGTGTGAAAGGCTATTTCCTGGTGAATCCTCTCGAGGAGCAGCAGCGAGTGGTCCAACGTATCATCGGTCATTGGCAGGGCCCTGCGGGTCGGGATTATAATCCTGACCGAGCGGATGCTTTTGAGCGGGTCCGCATTGTTTCTTGGTTCCAAGACGCGATGGCCGAGATCGAAGCGCGAGAGGGGAAGAAGCCCGAAGTGCTGGCCACGAGCGCGCGCTGCCCAGAGGGGATGCGCTGGAAGACTTGGGGCGATGCGAGGCGGGAAATTTCGCAGCCCGGTCGGCCGAAGGTTGTGGTCTTCGGCACTGGGTGGGGCATGACGGATGCTTTTTTACGGGACGTGGATGCGGTACTGGACCCCATCCTGCCCGAACAAGAGAGTGGCTACAACCATCTCTCGGTACGCTCCGCGGTGGCCATTGCTTTGGACCGGCTGCTTGGCGCACGATAAAGTTTTTTTGTTTTTTTAACGAGGTAAAGATGCACGCATCAAAAGAAGTAATGGCAGTTGAACAAAAATACATGCGGACCGACCTTCCGGTTTTCCGCACGGGCGATACCGTTCGTGTCCACGCTCGCATCAAAGAGGGCGCCGGCAAAGAGCGCATCCAGTACGTGGAAGGAGTGGTGATTCGTCGTTCTGGAAATGGCATCACCAAGACGTTCACCCTGCGTAAGATTTCGGGCGGCATCGGCGTGGAGCTCATCTACCCCTACTGCTCGAAGACAGTGGCCAACGTGGAAATCCTGAGCCACGGGGATGTGCGCCGCTCGCGTCTGTTCTACCTCCGCGGACTTT
>JAKFYM010000413.1 GCA_021730855.1 Bdellovibrionales bacterium | reverse complement strand
TAAGAAAGTCGATTGAGACAAACCGGAAACTAAAAATTTCAGTTTGGGGCATAACAAGACTTCTCAGGCTGCACCCAATAATAGGGATTTTCATGCGGCCATGCTCTCGTCCACTTATAGAGTTACAAGATATATTTTTCGGGAAAGTGCTCTATCGTATTCGACAGACCGCTGCGGTTAAGCTCTAGATTTCACGAATAAACTTTTCGTAAAACAGGCCCAATGCCATGGGCTTTGCCAGTAAATGAATTTCTTTACGCTCCGACAATTTGTGTAGCATCTGGTTCACTTCGGGGGCGAGAGTTAAGGGGTTGAAGACCAGATAGATGGAGTTTTTCGTTTTAGAAGCATGGACAGAAGCAAGGAATTTGGAAACTTGAACTTTGCTCATATCTTCTAGGTCCACCACCAGAACCTCGAACCGCGCGAGGTAATCATCCATATTTTCCAGGTCTGCCTTTAGCGACATGGCTTTGACAATTAAATGCTTGGTGAGCTTCGAGCTTTTGTCCACCAGCTCGCGGAACTTGGGATCGGAGGAAAAAACCCCAGCTAGCTTATTTTTTCGTTTAGGGGGCACCAGTGCCTGAGCAGGAAGGCCCGAAAAGACCTTGTCTAAATCAAAGTCGAACTGCTCCATCACCGTGCGAAATAAATCGCGCATCGAGATCACGCCAATAACTCTTTTTCGACCTTTTTCTTCAGATACCACAGGCAGGTGCCGAATATTATAACGAGCCATTATTTTTGGCGCGCTCTTGATCTGGTCGACTGTGATGGTACGCAAAGTGGCTGTCATGATGGCACGCACTGGATTGTCCCAAAAATTTCCTCGATGAATGAGCTCAATATTTTTGACAAGATCGCGTTCCGTAAAAATTCCAATCAGGTCTTCGCGAACGTTCGCGCTGGTAATGACAAGGGCGCCAATGGATTTATCACGCAACAAGCGAACACAATCGCCGATTGAAGTATCTGCTCGAACAGAAACCAAGGGGGATTTTGGCAGAAAAGATTTTTTGCTCATTGCCAATACAGTAAGGGTAAGTGGGCGTGAAGGCCAGGCCATTTTGGCCCTTGCCAAACCAAGGAGCATTTCTTTTCGCTTAACTATAACGCTTCTGTATGTGGAAAACCAATCGGTGCTGCGGACTATAGGAAAGAAATCGAAGGTGACTGGCGCGATTCACGAAGCTGCACTATCCTTGGTGGAAAGTTTCCTAGGAGGAAAAATGGCTAAAAAAAGCAAAAAAATGGATCCGATTATTGTGAGTAGCAAAGCGAAAGCAATCTTGAAAAAATATGGCTGCAATACTGCCGGAGACGCAATGGACGGCCTCAATGGCTGGGCCTATTGGTTGCTGGAGCAGGCCGCAAAGCGCGCGAAAGCAAACGGCCGAAAGACGGTCCGTAACTATGATTTTATTGTGATGTAGTCTTCTCAGGCCAGCTCCCATTCTGGTGAGCTGGCTT
This sequence comes from Bdellovibrionales bacterium, assembly GCA_021730855.1. Taxonomy (GTDB): domain Bacteria; phylum Bdellovibrionota; class UBA1018; order CAIPTA01; family CAIPTA01; genus JAKFYM01. The sequence goes on along the minus strand of JAKFYM010000413.1, from coordinate 2,234 downwards.
TTACATTTTTCTTCGATCAACAAGACGCTGCCGTTTTAGTGAAACCCAGCTTAGGGCTTCCTATACAGGCCCACTCCATTAATTATTTTTCTCCAAGCTCAGTCCACCAACGCATATGGCTACCGTGGCCGCCAGAAAAGAAAGACCTCACGGAGGAATTAAAAATTAGTATTCTTCAGAATTTATAATGCTACGGCCTAAGTCTTTCTACAGGCGCGACCCACTACGAACCGTGATGAACCCCAAAACTCTCGAACCGAAATTTCGCACTGAATACAGTATACTGCATACCGAATACCGTATTCTGTACTTGATGGTGGGCCCAGCAGGACTCGAACCTGCGACCAGAAGATTATGAGTCTCCTGCTCTAACCAACTGAGCTATAGGCCCTTAAGAAGCTCGAATCCTACGAAACCTTCTGGCCTTAGGCAAGCGCGGAAAGCGGCTCCGCAGCCTGGCTACCAGCTGGTCGGACTATCTATTCAAACTTCCCTTATGACAGTAGGGTGCACATCCACCACGTCGCGATGAGAGAATCTGACGATATCATTCAGCTGGATCTCTTCTCCTAGAAGGTCATTGTCCACCCGGCCTTGGTACCAGGGGTAGTCCACAGACACGATCTCCACCCAGAATCGCTCGGGCCATTCGATTCCGGTCTCCCGAACGATCTTCACAAATTGTTTTACGCGAAATATTTCGTCCATCGTCGTTCACTCCCGTGCAAGAAGGCGAGGATAGGTCACTGCTAGATCGCTAGCCTCGAGCAATAGATTTTACCCGTCTACAAAACTCTTCAGCAAGCGGGCGCGCGAGGAATGGCGCAGCTTGCGGAGGGCTTTGGCTTCGATCTGGCGGATCCGCTCGCGGGTCACGAAGAAATCCTGGCCCACTTCCTCTAGGGTATGGTCACTCTTCTCACCGATGCCGAAACGCATGCGCAGCACTTTCTCTTCGCGGGGGGTGAGGGTGGCCAGCACACGGCGGGTTTGCTCCGAAAGGTTGATGTTGATCACAGCCTCGGAGGGGTTGATGATGTTTTTGTCCTCGATGAAATCGCCTAGATAAGAATCCTCGTCCTCCCCGATCGGGGTCTCGAGCGAAATGGGCTCCTTGGCGATCTTCAGCACCTTGCGCACCTTATCCACCGGCATGTCCATCTTCTCGGCAATCTCCTCGGGCGTGGCTTCACGGCCGAGCTGCTGCACCAACTGGCGCGAGGTGCGCACTAGTTTATTGATCGTCTCGATCATGTGCACAGGGATACGGATCGTGCGCGCTTGGTCGGCGATCGCGCGGGTGATGGCCTGGCGGATCCACCAGGTGGCGTAGGTGGAGAACTTATACCCCCGGCGGTATTCGAATTTATCCACGGCCTTCATCAAACCGATATTGCCTTCCTGGATGAGATCCAAGAACTGCAACCCACGATTGGTGTATTTCTTCGCGATCGAAACCACGAGGCGTAGGTTCGCCTCCACAAGCTCGCTCTTGGCGCGGTCGGCGCTCTGCTCGCCTTTTAGCGCCAGGTCATAGATCTCTTTCAAGGCCTTCAAGTCCACACCGGAATTGTGCTCGATGTCCGTCACGCGCTGGAAACCAAGCTCATAGGTGCCGGCCATTTGCTCAAATTTCTGGGCCGTCACGTCCTGGTCTTTCAGGAGTTGCAAACGAGCGCGCTCCTCGCCCGTGCGAAAAATATTCACGAGTTTGAGGAAATCCTCATGCGTTTTGGCATCGTAGAACTTCAAGGTGCGCTCTTGCTCTAGCTTGATATTTACGGTCTCTTGGTAGGCGCCCTTGATGGTGTCGAGCAGCATATTGATCGTCTTGCGGTTGAAGGAGATCTGCAAGAAGGCCTTGATCACTTCGTCCTTCTTCTTGAGCATGTCTTTGTCGATCTTTTGTTTCTCTTTCTGCGTGATTTGCGGATTGAGATAGATCGTCTTCACCTTTTTGAAGTGGTCGAGCTGGTCCTTAAGGGCGCTCATCGACTGCAACAAACGTTGTTGATGTGCTTTTTCGTCTTCTTCGGAAATTTCTTCGTCCACGCCGCGGATCATATCTTTCACGCGGATTTGCCCGTCGGCCACTTTTTGGGAAAGGCCCAAGATGGAATCCACACCAAGCTGGCAGCTCATGAGGGCCGAAACGATTTGCTCCTCGCCATGCTCGATGCGCTTGGCGATTTCTACTTCGCCCTCGCGGGTGAGGAGAGATACCGAGCCCATTT
>JAKFYM010000353.1 GCA_021730855.1 Bdellovibrionales bacterium | reverse complement strand
AATAGAGCTTCACGGGGTCGATCGAGCGCACGCTCGCTTCTTCTTCCTTCTGCTTGCGCTTGAGGAATTCATCCAGCTCCACGCCTTCCGGCTCGTCGCCATCCTCGTTCTCGTCGGACTTTGCCTTGATAGTCTCGTCCACTTCCACATCGTTGTCGGAAAGGAATTCCATCACGGCATCAACCTTGGTGGCATCGATGACATCGGTCGGAATCAAATCATTCACTTCTTCATAAGTGAGCACGCCGCGGATTTTTCCCAGCTCCAGCATCTTTTTCAGATCTTTCGGGGAGAGGAAATCGGCGGCTTGGATTTTGATCTTGGTGGTTTCTGGCATTCTATGTCTCCACTATTTCTGAATTCTTTGGCGGCGTAAATCCATCAGCTCGAGCAAAAGAGACTCGCTTTTATCAGCGTCTCCACTGCGTTCCGCTTCATCAATTTTTTTCTGTAAATCGCCGGCTCTGTTTTTCAATGCTTCGTCTTTCAGTCTGGCCAATGCGCTCTCGAGGTCTTTCGCCGGCATCGAATCGTCCCACTTCATCGAGACCTCTGCGAGGAGGTTCCGCATCGCGGGTTGATCATGCACAGCGCTTTGGAGTTCTCGAATGCGGTCCTCTTCTCTTTCTTCTTGCCGAAGCGGCTCTAGAATTTTGTTTAGCGCGAATCGAATGGCGGGATCTTCCACAAAAGACAACACAAGTTCCTGATTGCTCGCCTGTCGCTCGCGGAGGATTGCAATCCAATTTGTGTGCCTCAAGAGATCACTCAGGAACCTCCGCTCAAAGCTAAGGTCCCTTTTACCATTTTGTGCTTGAATTTGCTTGCCTTTTTGAAAAGTCGCCGCAGGTTTTATCGAGCGAGCACTTGCGGAACTCGGCCCGGATTTTGCTGGGGGATTTTCCTCGATCCGCAGCGAGCCACCTTTCCGAAATTTCCGAACCGCCCCTAACACCAAATTTGTTTCCACCTCGAGGCCCTTGGCCACCACGGGTAAGCGCGCCTGAATCCAAATTTCGTCTCGTAGTTTCGCCAACTTAGCGGCAATCTTTTCCACGGTCTCGGCCCGAGCCTGCAGTGTTTTCGGGCAAGCCTTCATGACTTTTTCCATCCAAAGGTCCAAAAGCGCCGGACTATTCTGCAGGATCTCGGCCAAGTTGTTTTTGCCAGCCTCGCCATGCGCACGGAGGTAGTCGTCGGGATCTTTGCCATCGGGAAGCAGGGCTCCCAGCAGGGGAAGGCCCTCATTTTCCAAAAATAAGTTCATGGCCCGCTCGGTGGCCACTTGCCCGGCCTCATCGGCGTCGTAAAGGCAGATCACTCGTGGGGCGAGCTTCCTCAATAGCTGCGCTTGCGTCCGCGTGAGGGCCGTCCCACAATTGGCCACCACATTGGAAAAGCCCGCCTGGACCATGGCTAAACAATCCATATAGCCCTCCACCAGCACCACGGACTCCACTTCCCGTATGCTTTTGCGGGCTTGGTCGAGGTTGTAGAGCACCTTTTCCTTTTCGTAGGCCTTGGATTCGGGGCTATTGAGGTATTTGGGAGCCTCGGCCGAAGAGCTGCCGAGCCAGCGTCCCCCAAATCCCAGCACCTCCCCATTGGGATCACGGATCGGGAAAATCAGGCGATTGCGAAAGGTATCAAAAAGATTAGAGCCGTCGGCCTTGGGCTTCTCTCCCCCCTTGGTGCGAAACAAGCCTAGGTCATGGGCGGTGAGGAGGGGGGCCTGGATCCGGATGAAATAATCGCGGAGGGCCGTCCAGGAATCCGGGGCATACCCCAAAGCAAAACCCAGCACCGACTCTCGCTCAATGCCGCGCTTGGCAATGTATTCGCGCGCCAACCCGCCCACCGGCCCCTCCAGCTGCTCTTGGTAAAAACGGGCCGCAAAACGATTGAGCTTCCAGAGGAGCTTCTTTTCCTCCTCCTCGCGGCGGTCGTGGGCGATTTGTTCGGGCGATTTATGTGATTCCTCCAGGGGAATTCCCGCGCGGGTGGCCAGATGCTGAAGGGCCTCGCCGAAATTCAGGCCCTTGGTGAGCTCCACAAAGGTGAGGATATCTCCCCCCTGGTTAGAGCTGTAGCAATAGAACGATTGGCTTTCCTGGTTGACGAAAAAAGAGGGGGACTTTTCCTTCGTGAAAGGGGAGAGGCCAGTAAAATACTTCCCGCTACGGCGCAGCTGCACCGTTTCCGACACGAGGTCGACAATGTCGATGCTCTCCTTGAGCTTCAGGATGAATTCTTTGCTGGCCATGGCAGACGCACTCCCTACTTAAGGGACGAGTTTCCGCTTCACCATCTCACTCACGGCCGAACCTTCCGCCCGGCCCGCGGTCTTCGCCATCACGGCCTTCATCACACCGCCCATATCCTTCATGCCGCTGGCTCCAGTTTCCTGGATCACCCCAGCCACGATCTTTTCGAGCTCGGAGGCGTCCATTTGGGCCGGCATATAGGACTGCAGGATCTTGAGCTCGGCCTCTTCCTTGGTGGCGAGATCTTCGCGCCCGCCCTTGCGGAATTGATCGATCGAATCTTTGCGCTGCTTCACTTGGTTGGAAAGGATGGCGATCACGGCGGCGTCGTCGAGGTCCTTGCGCGTGTCCACTTCCTGCTTCTTGATGGCCGCCTGGACAAAACGGATGGCCTCGAGCCGATCCTTTTCCTTGTTTTTCATGCAGAAGATCATGTCTTCTTTCAAACGGTCTTTGATGCTCATGGGATTCCTTTCGCTAGGGGAAAAGCAAGAAGGGCAAGACCTAAGGATTAGGCTTGCCCTCCAAAGTTTTTGGCTGCGAGCTTAGTAGCTGCGCCGACCTTTTTTCTCGGAGCGCTTGCGGGCCGCGATGGATTTCTTCTTCCGTCTCACGCTGGGCTTTTCATAATGCTCGCGCTTACGGACTTCAGACAAGATGCCGGCTTTTTCACACAGCTTCTTGAAGCGTTTCATGGCGTTCTCGAAAGACTCGCCGTCGTTTACACGTACGCTTGGTTTTTCCATAACTAATCACCCCGCTTTCCATTTCCATTGGGAATGGCCCCAACTTAGTGGCTAGGGGGCGACTTGTCAATTTTGCGCTGAAGCCTTTAGCACCCGATAGCCGAGCTTTTGCGCTCGGGGGCTATCCACCTCGGCAATCTCGAGGTCCACGGTGTTTCCGGAAGCTGCGCCACAAACCGTGGGGTGAATCCGGCCATCGCTGCCATTGCGAAATTGGAAGACCATGACGCCAGCCTTTTTGAGCTCCTGCGCGGCCGACTCCGGGCTGTACTTAGCGCCCTTTTCGCATTGTTTGGACCCGTCCGACTTGGAAACCCAAAGCTTCCCTTCCGAAGAACGAGTGGCTTTGACTTCCCATTTTTTAGGTTCTGGATTCTGCTCTGCGCTAACACAGGCCGAAAGAACCACCGCAAAAAGTCCCCAGAAGACTGAACCAAATTTCATGCTAACCTCCGTGAAAAGATGGAAATTTTTCAAAATACTACCACCACTTTACTGCCCGAGGCAAAGCTGGCTTCGCCTGAAATTCGGGGCTATGATCGGAAACCTATGTCATTAGAAAGAGATGCGCTCGAGTATCACTCGAGAGACCCCAAAGGAAAAATCGAGGTCATATCCACCAAGCCCTGCTTTACGGCGCGGGACCTCACCTTAGCCTATTCGCCAGGGGTGGCTATTCCCTGCAATAAGATCGCCGAGGATC
>JAKFYM010000255.1 GCA_021730855.1 Bdellovibrionales bacterium | reverse complement strand
CTAGACTTGCGCATGGGAGTGGCGGCTGGATTGGTGCGAGGGCAGATGCGGGGGGCGGAGGTTTTCTTTTTGGGGGAGGCCTTGAATGCGGCCGCGCGGATGGAAACTTTGGCTCGGCCTGGCACCATTTTGCTGCATGAATCAGTGGTCTCGGATGCGGATCCCACGGTCACTGGCAAAATGGTGGAGGCGGAGCTGAAGGGGGTTGTCTATCGTGGCCACGAGGTGGCGTCGAAAGAAGCAGCTTAATTATTTGCAGTAGCGGGTGTTGCAACGGGCTTCGGCGGTCACGCTTTTTGCGTTCACTTGTTGAGCCACTACGTAAGCCAAGCCAGAGAACAAGAAAGCCGAAGCGAGTACGAAGATTACTTTTTTCATAGAGTCTCCCGTTAGGTCTGTGTGCGTTCTTATTCCTAGTATCGCAACGAAGGTGCCAGCCTTTTCTGGCAACTAAGCGCCTGATTTTATGAAAGCGTTTCTCCAAAGAGGCGTGCGTCTGGGTGCCTAGTGGAAAGACGATTATTGAATAATCAATTGAAATTACTAGTGTTTATTTCAGTGATACATACCTAGATAATCATCTACTTCTTATACAGTTCATATAATCGTATGAATAATCAGGGCCTTGGCTTATCTCTAGCTCCGAGGATGAAAACCAGAAGAATCACTGCGAATATTCCCGAAGGCCTGCTCCAGGAGGCCACCGCTCTGAGTGGAAACCAGGGCATCACCGAAACTTTGGTGGCCGGCCTACGCAAGCTCATCCAGACAGCGGCTTTGGAGAAGGCTCAAGTCTTACGCGGAAAGATCGATTTGCAAGAGGACAAGGGGAGGCGCAGTGATTCGCCTCGTGACTGATGCCGGACCATGGATTGCCTACCTCCGGGGAGAAAATTGCCCTCTTCTGGAGCTTGCTCTCCAGGCCGGCACTGTGGCCATTCCTGCACTGGTGAAGCTGGAGCTCCTTGGGAATCCACTAAAGGAAAAAGAACGAAAATCTCTGGAAGGTCTTTTGGCTTCTTTGCCCACGGTCGAGCTCACCCAAGCGCATATCTTCGCGGCGGCACGCCTAAAGGCCAAGCTGGAAACAGCAGGCATTTTTCTCGGCGCCCGCGATGCCCATATCCTGCAATGTGCTGTCGAGCAAAAGGCCCTCCTCCTCACCCGCGATCCGCTTTTTCACGGCCTTCAGAATTCCACTGCTGTGCAGATGCAGCTGTGGTAGGAAAAAGACATGAAGCAGCACGAAGATTTATTCGCGCAGATCCGGCGTCTCAAGAAAGAGCGAAACGCTGTGATCCTGGCTCACTACTACCAGGATCCTGATATTCAGGATGTGGCGGATTATATTGGCGACAGCTTGGGCCTTTCGCAAGAGGCCGCCAAGACGAATGCCGATGTGATTGTGTTTGCCGGTGTGCACTTCATGGCGGAGACTGCAAAAATCTTAAATCCCACCAAGACAGTGCTGCTCCCCGATCTGGAGGCGGGATGCTCGCTGGCCGATAGCTGCCCGGCACCGCTCTTTCGCGAGTTCAAAAAGAAATATCCCGGCCACGTGGTGGTTAGTTATGTGAATTGTTCGGCTGCCGTGAAGGCCGAGAGCGACTATATCTGCACCAGCTCGAATGCCGTGAAGATCGTGAACTCCATCCCCAAGGACCAACCCATTCTATTTGCTCCCGATAAAAACCTTGGGCGTTATGTGATGCAACAGACCGGCAGGGAAATGGTGCTCTGGCCCGGGGCCTGCGTGGTGCATGAAACCTTTTCCGAAAAAAAATTGGTTCAGCTGCAAGTGGAGCATCCCGATGCGGTGGTGATTGCCCATCCCGAATGCGAGGAGCCGATCTTGAAGCATGCCGCCTTCATTGGATCCACCACTGCACTACTGAATTTTTCCCTGAAAAATCCGGCAAAAAAATTCATCGTGGTCACGGAGTCGGGGATCCTGCACCAGATGCAGAAGGCGGCTCCAGAAAAAATATTTATCCCCGCGCCACCGAATGCCAATTGCGCCTGCAATGAATGCCCCTATATGCGCCGGAACACTTTAGAGAAAATCGCACAGTGCTTAGAGACAATGCAGCCGGAGATTCGCCTTCCCGAGGATCTGCGGTTGCGCGCTCTCGTGCCGGTGCAGAGAATGTTGGAGCTCAGCGCATGAAGGAATTTTTCGCCACACTTAGGCAAGAAAAAAAGGCCAGGAGAAATCTTTTTGGCGCAGTCTTCTTAGTGGTCGTCCTAGTGGTGGTGGATCAGATCGTGAAGGTCATCGCCTCAGCCGCCCTGAAAGGCCAAGTAGGCCATATTTTCTGGGATGGCATCGTGCAAATTGAATATGCGGAAAATCGCGGCGCCTTCCTCAGCCTTGGTGCTCAACTTTCCGATGAGGCGCGCTTTTGGATCTTTGTTTGTGGCGTGAGCCTAATCCTGCTTTTTTGCGTTTACTCTCTTTTGCAATCGGTGCGCGACACCTTGGCCACTTTTTCTTTCGCCCTGGTGATTGCGGGTGGGATCGGAAATCTCATCGACCGCGTGCTGCGCGGAAGCGTGATCGACTATATCCATATGGGATTTGGCAATCTGCGCACCGGCGTGTTTAACGTTGCCGACGTGGCCATCACCACGGGCCTCGTGCTTTTGATCTACTTGCAGTACGTGACAGGGAAAAAAGAGACCACTTCTTAGCTCTTTCCTTGGCCTTCGTGGACGATTTATCTCATCCAATCTCAGGCCCCACTAAGCCAAACAGATTCCCAAAGGGGTCTGCGACTTGGCAGATCGTATCGCCATTCTCGATTGGCAAGGGGCCGCGATGGATCGCGCCACCCATTGCCTCGGCGCGTGTTACGGCTTCTCGAAAGTCTGTGACCCTCCAATAGGCGACGCTCCCGGACTTTCCGGAAGACACCTTGGAGTCGGCTTTGTGAAAACAGATTTCGGTATCACCGATCCGAAGGACCGGAAAATCTTCCAACAAATAGACGGGATTTATAGAGAGGAGCCGCGAATACCAATCACTGGCCTTTTTTACGTCAGAGACATGGAACATGACGGAATGGATGCTCTGGAACATTTCTAGAGGATAGCTTTGGAATCTTCAAAATAGCAGCAAGAGCCCTCTTTTGCGGGGCCCCGTGACTTTTTGGCCGCACAACAACTTTACTCTTCCTCTCCTTTTTAGTATTACTCATTGCGTCGTAATGCCGTGGAGGGCAGCTATGTACATTCTTCTTTTTCTTTTTTCTTTGGCAGCCCACGCGGCTCCGCCTTTGCGGTGTGTCTCCGCAGAGGCGCAGACAATTTTCACCCTCCATCAGGAAAAAAGTGGCTTTCACCTAAGCCTAAAGAACACTGAGGGAGAGCAAGAGCGAGAGCTGTGGTCCGCGGACTTGCAGGAATGCGTTTTTACTCCAGAGCACTTTCTTTGTTCCGGCGGCCTAGGCGGGGCAGACCTTCTGGTGGATGCACGTGCGGATGCGACTGGGAAATTCACGCTACGAATGTTGTACAACGGCGCCTTCCGCGCCAGTCATGCAATCGGCAATTGCCTCTAGTCTAGCGAATACCCATTTCGCTGAGGTCGCGGTCGGTGATACCGAGCAGATACAAAATCGAATCCATGCTCTTTTGCGTGAGTGAAGTGCCCACCACTGCTTTCGTAAAAGCTTTTGCGTTGAAGGCGATGCCAAGCCCTGCCTTCTTGAGCATTTGCATATCGTTGGC
>JAKFYM010000287.1 GCA_021730855.1 Bdellovibrionales bacterium | reverse complement strand
AGGTTTTGTAGAAATAGTTGGCGTCAGCCACGGTGAAGGAGTTGAGTTCTTCGACAGTGCCGATCGTGGACCATTTGTAGGGGGAGTGGTCGAAGGCCAGGTTCCAGAGCTCTTCACTGGCCACGCGTTGGGGCTTGTCGCGGCCCATTTTTAGTTCGCCGAGCACGGCGCCGAGTTCGGTTTTGAAGAGTTTCTCGTCGATCACGAGATTCGTCATGCGGTCACTTTCTAGCTCGAAGGCTAGTTCGAGGCGCTCTTTGGGCAGGGACTCGTAGTAGTTGGTGCGATCGAGCCAGGTGGTCGCGTTGAGGCCCACGGAGCCGGCGGAGCTGAGCTTGGTGTCGAAGGTGCCGTCGGGATTTTTGGGCGTTCCGCGAAACATCATGTGCTCGAAGAGGTGGGCCAGCCCGGTTTTTTTCAGCTTCGGGTCCATCTTTTCGATGGCCGAACCCACCTGGAACCACACCTGGTAGGTGAAGACGGGAGCCGAACGATCGGGAACGAGGAGGAGCTGCATGCCGTTGTCGAGCTTGTACTCGTGCACGAGGAGGCCGTTGGGCAGCTTGGTTTCCCTGACTTTCTTGGTTTCGGCCCGGGCGGAAGGGGCAAGGGCGAGGACGGATAAAAGCAGGGCGGTGAGGATTCTCATAAACTCTCCTTGGATTTGGGCTAGAGTGTAGCCCAATGCCGCGCTTTTTGGAAAAGCAAAGCGGGCCGTGGTATAGCAGGATCTTAGAAGTGTTCTGGGTCCGCGAATCTTTCAGGCGTCCGACGAGGGCCGCGAAGCGCCCTTCCCGGGAGCGAGCGCGGGAGCCGCATAGCTGCATAGGCTGCATAGTAAGAAGGATTTCAAGGGAACTAGATTCTAGAAGCTGAAGGAGCTTGTGATGGAAAGTAAGAACGTAGACATTCGCCTGGAATTCACCCCGAACCCGAATGCACTCAAGTATGTGCTAGACGAACATATTTTGATTCCGCGCGGGACGGCGGCTTTCACCGACCAAGCCTCCGCCGCGGCCTCGCCTTTGGCAAAGCGCTTGATGGACATCCCCGGCCTCGCCTCCTGCATGATCGGCTATAATTTTGTGTCAGTCACCAAAACCTCCGAGGGCGACTGGGAATTTCTCGACGACCTAACGCGGAAGGCCCTCAAAGACCACATCCATTCCGGCGAACCCGCCGTGAGCCCGCTCACCTTGGATCGTGGCGCGATCGCCGCCGGAACTAGCGGAACCGAAACCGAGCTCGATAAAAAAATCAAAGAAGTGCTCGATCGCGACATCCGCCCGGCCGTGGCGATGGATGGCGGAGACATTGTGTTTGAGCGTTTCGAAGAGGGCGTGGTTTATTTATACATGCAAGGCAGCTGCGCCGGTTGCCCGAGCTCCACGGCCACTCTGAAGATGGGCATCGAGACCCGACTGAAGCAGCAAGTGCCCGAGGTGAAGGAAGTAGTGGCGCTGTAGCGCGCGGGGATCGGTGGCGAAGCCGGGATCTGAGTGAGCGCGCGAGCGCGAGCGGGGCGAGCCCTGGCGTGGGGGCGGAGAGTTCCGTGTGTGTGGCCGGCCTGGGATTTGTGGGGAAGCTAGAATCTGGGGCTTGGAGGCCGCGCTTGGCGCGAGGCGCGGAGCTGCGGCGGTGCGGGATCTTTGGCTTGGAGGCGAGGGATTGGCGGAAGTGAGCCGTGTGGCCGCACCGGAATCTGTGTCTCAAGGCGCTGAGGCCCGGGATGGCGCTTGGCACTTCCTTTAGACTCCGTTCCACGATGCCTCTCACAGCTTCGGAAAACCATTGCCCCTGAGCGAAGCGACTCGAGCGAAAGAAAAATCTATTGGCAAAATAAAGGCGACGGGGGAGGGGCCAAGAGAGCTTCGAGATCCAAGGTCCCGTGCGGTCAATTCTTTTACTTCTACGCTATTGCTCCTCTTCACTCGGAACCATCGTGTCCATCGCAGCTGGAGAGGATGAAATGCTCCGAGGTTGAGGTCTAGTTGCCTCTGGTTTTAGGCGCGCCCCTTGAACTCCGTCCCACGATGCCTCTCACAGCTTCGGAAAGCCATTGCCCCTGGGCGAAGCAGCTCGAGCGAAAGAAAAATCTATTGGCAAAATAAAGGTGGCGGGGGCGGGGCCAAGAGAGCTGCCGCCCTCTCGGGACCGGGGGCCCTTTTCTCTAAAGCGGATCGAGCCTTCGCGCGGTCTTTTCCATGGCTCCGGTTTGGCTCCTAGGTATTGTAAAAATCTTCCTCCCTCTCAAGCTCCGGCCGGCAATGGAGCTTCCTGCCCGCGCGAAAAGCCCGCAGGGTTTCGGCATCCACGCCTTCTGATTCCAGGAAATTCTTCGTAAAATAAAATTTTAGGTTTTGAAAATCCCGGCCCCAGTCCACCAGACGAGAGAACACATGGGTGTGGAAGAACTTCCCCACGGGCTGTCCCTTCTTGGTGCCGGTGACGAGGAAAATCACTTTCTGCGGAAAGACCCGTAAGAAAGTTTGAAGCTCGCGTTTTGTTTTTGCTTTTACGAGAAGGTGAAGATGATTCCCCACGTTGGTAAATTCATAGACAGTCAGGTTGTATTGCGCGGCCAGATCCAGAAGCAGCACATGGATCCTGGCGCGATTCTCTCCATAGAGAAAACTCCATTTGCCGCGTGCCCGCTCCGAACGAAAGACAAGGTGGAGAGGGCGCTGCAGCGAAATAGGGCGCGCGGTCTTCCGTTTGCCTTTGCCCAGATCGCCGCCATGACTTTTTAGTGGAGGAGGAAAAAGTGCAAGTTGCTTCATGAAATTTATTTAGCATTTGTCGACGAGGAATCAAGGAAATTAACGAAAAAATGCGGAGGATTTGGAGGGCGAAAAATGGTGGGGGAGCGGGACTGAAGGGGAGATGGAAGGATGATTGATATAGGATAGAAAATGGCTGGAGAGGATTTCGGCGATGATTTTTGCAGAAAAGAAATGAGCTCGAGGCGGGGCAATGGTTTTCTGGGCGTGTGGCGGCATTGTAGTGCGGAGTCTAAGAATTATGCTTTTTGGTGGACAGTTTTAGACCTTTCCTCCAGCCACTGCAGACTGCCTCCGCCGCCAATCCTCGCGCGGCTACTCAGGTCCCTCCGCCAGTCCTGGTTCCCACGCGTAGACCATCGCCTAAGCTCGAATGATCTTGGCCGGTGCTTTTCTGTACAGGCGGGCGAAGTATTACAGGGGATTTTGGGTGCGTAACTTCGGTTTCAGTCATCTACAGAAATACAAAGTTACAAAATGTAATCGATTTGGCCCCATCGTTTTATTCGGCGACTATTGAAATTCCGGAGCGGAAAGCATTTGCTTAGGTTCAGTAAGTCCAAACTATTTTAGAGACGAGCTTCACGAAGGAATTTTCAGCCCCTCAGCGAAAGCCAACTTCACATGGAATGCATCGGGAAATTCAAGATAATTCCACCTGAAGTCTCTTCCTTTTTCCAGTTCTTTATATAAATCCTCAATTCGGTTTCGCCATTCAGGCGAATAGTCGATGAAATTATTAAAAAACTGCTGAGCTTCCGCTTTCGCACCGTGACTCAATAGAAACGGCAAAAGTGAAAGCTTGTTTGGATTCATAAACTCATTCAATTTACTTCCAAATTTAGCAATATGTTGAATCGCATTGGGGGCGTCTTCTTGTAGTTTAAAAATCGGAAATGAAAGATACTTCAAAACGTCTGTCATTTGGGTCACCGATTCATCTTGAAGG
>JAKFYM010000196.1 GCA_021730855.1 Bdellovibrionales bacterium | reverse complement strand
GTGTGGGCTCGGCCTCGGGTAGGGCCACGATTTGGCGCGTCGGTCCGTCTAATAAATCATCGCCAAGGTCCACATTCTCTTCCGTGGCGCCCGCCATCGGCTCAGCAAAAGTGATGTTTGGGATAGGCGCAAATCCTTGCAGGTCCTGCTCCGTGGTCTCGGGAGCTTCGATGCTCGCTCCGCCTAACTCCAGACCCGCTGTGCTCACAATGGTGGTGGCATCTTCATTGGTGGATTCTGGCACGGCATTCGACATGACCACAGTGGGCTCGGAAGGCCGAAGGCCCGAGCTCCGGCTATCGCGGCCAGCCTGCACGGCCTCCATCGGGGAGAAGAATTCTGTGGAAGTGCCCGGCAACTCGGACAACTTGGTAGACATGGAAGGTGCCACCGGCGCCGGCTCGGGTGTGGGCGGCTCGATGAGATCAGCTTTTTCCACCACCAGCATTTTGGTCTCGACGGAGGGCACTTCTTTCCCGGCCGATCGAGCCACATCAAGGATTTCCATCGGCGAAAAGACCACGGTTTTTTCTTCTTCCCGTGCTTTGGCCACAGCCGGCTCATCATTCCGCCGCATATGTTCCAATGGATTAAAGGTAACGCGCCCGGGGGTAGGAGCAGCGACCGGCTCGGGCTCCGGTTCCGGCGCCGCTTCGGCTTGCACAGGGGGGGACTGCGTAGGGAGAGCGGCGGCAACGGACGCAATCGGAGTAGAGGCGGACGATAGAATCGGCTCTTCCGCAGGCGCCGGGATCAGCGAGGTAAGCTCCACTGTGCCGGTGTCTTTCTGCACAGGAGCTGGCTCTTCCTTGCTCGGAGCCGTGATCATTTTGGCTAAGCCACCGGGAATTGGCACTACCTTTGTCTTGCCGCCGGTGAGCTGAATCTCTAGGCCACCCTCACTTGTTTCGTCACTGCCTAACTCAATTTCGGCGGCTTCCTCTTTTTGCGCTTCATTCTCGGGGGCCCGAACCTCTTGGGTGAAGGTTCCGTCTTCCTGCTCCACGGGAGCATCGATTTCGCTTTTTGCCTCCTCAATGACCTTGCCCAGGCAGGCGCTCACAAAAGCCTGAACGGTCATCTCGCCCTCGGAACTCTCGGCAAAGGCAATCCAACCGTTCTTTTCAACAAACCCTTCCATCAAACGCGTGAGGATGTTCATGTCCACCGAACGATCCGACATCAATCGCTCTTTTGCGTACTTATAAACAAAAAGAGATTCATTCAATTTTTGTTTTTCCGCGAATACCCGCGCCAGCATCAAAGAGCCCAGGGTAAAATCCGGATCACGCCTTAGGCACTCGTGTAAAAAAGTATAGAAATCCGCCTCGCGGTCACGGCGATGGGCCGACCATGCTAGGGCATAGGCAAGCTTGGCGTCCTTAGGGAAATAGGGCACCAAACTCTTGAGGCTCTCGTACAGAGCTTCCGATTGAGAGGCAGGCTCTCCTCCCATAGGAAATTCCTGAGAGTCCAAGCCTGGAGGCCCGCATAGTGCCACGAGCATGTGAATGAGTTTTTGTTCCGCCTGGGATAGCTGCAAGATCTCCACCCAAGCCATTTTGAGCTTCTCGTCTCGGGGTTGGATACGCACGAGAAGGGGCATCAGATTGGCGGCGTCGAAATATTTCTTCCGCTGCAGAAAATACTGCAGCGCAATCTGGCCCTGGATTTGCGCGTCGCCAAGTTTCCCCACGGATTCGCATTCCGTGGCGAAACGAACCTTGAGCGCAATGTCTTCAGGCATCAGGTCAATGGCCTGCTTATAGAAGGCAATGGCTACTTGAGATTTGCCCACTTGGCTGAGGCGATCTGCTAACGCAACGTATACCTTAGCCGCGTTCTGGGCTTCACCGAATTGGCGATAGATGCCAACAAGTTTTGTGGCGGCGAGTTGATTCAAGGGCTCAGCAGTGAGCGCCCCTCTTAGTTTCTCAATCGCTTCCGGAAATTTTTCCTTTTCCAAAAGCCTGTCGGCTTCGGAAATAAGTTTCTGGACAGACATGGGCCTCCTACCCTCGAACGTCCACTTTTCAGTGGGGTCGGTCTACCCATTTATTTTAACTTTTCTTGGTGAGGAATTCTTCCAAAAAGTTCGTATCGTATTGATTATCCTTGAACTTTTTATTCTCGAGGACTTTGGAGTAAAACGCTCCGTTCGTGCGAATGCCGCCGATTTTCAGCTCACTAAGCGCACGAAGCATTTTCTTGATACAGAGTTCCCTGTTCTCCTCATGAGTGATGAGCTTGCCAAGCAGAGAATCATAGTGCGGAACCACGGTATACTGGTCGTAGATGAAACTATCAAAGCGCACCCCAAAGCCACCAGGCACATGGAGGCCCTCGATCTTACCAGGAAACGGTTTAAAGGTGTCTGGATCCTCGGCATTGATCCTACACTCCATCGCGTGCCCCAGGATTTTCACATCCTCTTGCCGGATACCAAGCTCGAGTCCGCCTGCAATCCGCAGCTGCAGTTTCACGATATCGATACCTGTTACCATCTCCGTCACAGGGTGCTCTACCTGCACTCGTGTGTTCATTTCCATGAAATAGAAACTCTTACGGTCGGAATCTAGGAGGAATTCCACGGTACCGACATTTTGGTAGCCCACTTCTCTTACCAGAAGCAGGGCGGCCTCTCCCATGCGCCTGCGCGTGTCTTCGTCAATCACGGGACAAGGTGCTTCCTCAATCAGTTTTTGGTGGCGTCTCTGGACACTGCAATCTCGCTCGCCGAGAAAAATCGCGTTTCCATGTAAATCGGCGGCTACCTGGATTTCCACGTGTCGGGGACGCTCACAAAACTTTTCAATATACACATCGGAATTGCCAAAAGCGGCTCCGGCTTCGGCCCGCACACGGTCGAAAGCCGCCACAAGTTTCTCATGAGAGTGGATCACTTGGATGCCGCGGCCACCACCGCCAGCACTTGCTTTGAGCATGATAGGAAATCCAATACGCTTGGCTTCCTTTTCCCCTTCGGCCAAAGACTTCACAGCGCCCTTCGTTCCCGGAAGGAGCGGAATCCCCGCCTTGATCGCCGTGGAACGAGCGGCCACTTTGTCGCCAAGCAGAGCAATGCTCTCCGGCTTGGGGCCAATGAAAGTGATATTGCATTCGCGGCAGATGCGCGCAAATTCGGCATTCTCCGAAAGAAATCCATAGCCAGGATGAATGGCATCCGCGCCAGTGACTTCGGCGGCAGCGATCACGGAAGGGATATTCAAATACGAAAGCTTAGACTGGGGCGGACCAATGCAAACGGCTTCGTCAGCCAGCTTCACGTGCAGAGAATGCTCGTCGGCCTGCGAATAGACGGCCACGGTCTCTAGGCCAAGGTCACGACAAGCACGAATCACACGTAAGGCGATTTCACCCCGGTTTGCCACTAGTACTTTACGGATTTTTCCTAACAAGCCCACCTCGACAGAAAAGGATTCTTAAGGCTCGACCAAGAAGAGCGGCTGTCCATACTGCACAGGCTGCCCGTCCTTCACCAAAATGCCAACGATCTTGCCCGGAAATTCGGCTTCGATCTCATTCATGATCTTCATCGCTTCGATAATGCAAAGGACATCGCCCTTTTTCACGCGAGAACCATTCTCCACATATTTAGCCGCCGTGGGAGCGGCCGAAGCGTAGAAGGTGCCTACGAAAGGAGAAAGGACTTCCTTCGCCCGAGGATTTTCTGTTTTCGCCGAGGGCGTTTCTGCCGCGGCGGGACCAGAGGAGCGGGGC
>JAKFYM010000172.1 GCA_021730855.1 Bdellovibrionales bacterium | reverse complement strand
GAAGGGTGCGCACCCCGTAGTGGTCACTGAGTGGGAGCTCCGGGTTCAGATTGATCGCCGAAGATAGCGGGCGCAGTGTCCATTCTGCCGATGAGCGGAACAGGGTGAAGTCAATGATGCGGTTGTCCCTACGCCAGGAGAGCGGGTTGTCGGCGCAATAGGTGCAGGCCCCGGGAGGGGAGCCCGTGGCTTCGGCATAGCCATCTCGAAGCAACAGTACGTTCGTGAGGAGCTGTAGCTCCAGGCTACCGGGCTCGGCATTTAGGTCGCCCATAAAAATCAGCGGCGCCTGAGATTCTTGCTTAAACAAAAGATACTCTAAGATCTGGATGATCTGGCTGATGCGCACGAGCTGGATCAGCGGATGGGTGTGGGTATTAATGACCAAAAGAGCAGGGGCCTGCTCAAGGTGTACCTCTAGGGAGGTAAATCCTTTTTCCACGGCAAAGAGTGCGCGCCCGCGATCGAGCAGGCCATCTTCGTTGTTCACATCATAGACCTCGGAATAAGCATGGGATACAGATCCGCTCACTCCCGACATCAGCCCCGTGCGCTGCCGATCGGCCCGTAAGGCATCGGCTTGGACGAAAGCGAGCCGGGCGGCTTTCATGGAGTTCATGAAGCGCTGGCGGCTCTTGGCCAGCCAGAACTCTTGGAACTGCACGATCTCACAGGGCTCGCCTAAAAGTGAGGAGGCCAGGCGGTCGAGGCGTTGGTGGCCACGACTGGCATACACGGTTCCATAAACATTAAAAGTTTGTAAGCAAAAGCTGCCTTGGTCGGCAGCCAGGGCGAGGGAGGAAAAAAGCCAAAAATAGACAAGAAAAAAGCCCCGAAGAAGCATTCCAACCTCCGGGGCTCTTATAGACGATAGATCTTAGAAACGGAAGGAGATACGGCCGCTCAAGCTGGTGGTGCCGAAAGCCCTTTGGTATTCCGCTCCTAGCGAGAAAAATGCCAAGCGGGCATCTAGTCCGGCCAAGAATTGGAAAGTATTCGGCTTTGCTTCTTGGCTCAAAGAGTTGTCGGTAAAGAAGGAGGCCAATACGCCGGGGACTGTGGCGGCGATGGTCAACTTGCCTTTGGCGCGGAGGTAACCAAATCCTAGGTAGGGCTCCACAATCGAGAACTTACGAGAAACCAACGCCTGCGCGCCCCAAAGGGTGTTTTCAAATTCCACGCGAGCGTTGACGCTCGTGTTTCCGGTCGAAGCGTTGTTGATCGTCTGTGAATAGCCAATTTCTGCTGATGTATAGAACAATTTGGTGGCTAGGGTCACGGGCAGGTCGGTGAAGTACACATCCGTGATTGTCCACATCGCCGCGCCGCCGTATTGTTTAGCGTCGAGGTTGCTCACGGTGATTTTGGGGAAAATCAAGAGTTCGCCGGTGAGGCCATAAGGAGCACCCACGCGCAGCAAAGCGCCTCCGTGGTAGAGCTTGTCCTTGAAAGTGGTGTTGGGATCATTGCGTTTCACCAAGCTATGCAATTCCTTGGCGCGCGTTTGTCCGGCCACTACGCCGAATTCAAAGCCACCGAATCCACCCAAGCTAGAAGCGGGGGTCAAGGTGCTGTACGCAAAGTTTCCGGAAAATTCCTTTACGAGTTTTTCGTAATCCGTAGAGGTGATCTGGCTCAGCGATAGACTCGCCGCAGAGGCTAAGGTCGGGAACAGAACTAAAACCGCAATCCATTGCAGTAAACGCATTTGAATCTCCTTGTATTCTTCCTTGGTTGTAAGGTCGTGTTACATTAATTTTATGTCAAAATCGGTGAAAAGAATCGTCAAAAATTCTTTTTTCCAAACCTTCGGCGCCTTTGGAATCACCGGCCTCAACTTTGTGATGATGCTGAGCTATGCGCGTTTACTCGGTCCAGTGGATTATGGCTCGCTGGTCACCTCGCAGGCACAGGTTCTCGTGTGGACGCTGCTGGTGGACCTTGGCCTCACGAGTGGGCTGATCGGTTCGCTCACTTCTGCAGAGGGAGGAAAAACCGAACTTGCGCGCCAGGGGTTTCGCGCCTTTGATCTTGTCTTGCGGGTTTTGGTCTTGCGGTTAGCCGGTGCCGTGGTGGGCGCAACCGCGATTTATTTTCTCGCGCGCGCGCAGCATGAGCCCGGGTCTGCGCTTTTTTGGCAAGATCTCGCCTTCACTCCGCATCTCTTTGCGCTCGGTCTCCAGCAAACGGCGATTGCCTTTGCGAGCTATCGCCATCGGCAAGGCTATGCCGTGATCGCGAACTTGATCGGAATGGCCGTGACCGTGGTGCTCGCGCTCTGGCTGGCCTATCGAGGGGAATCCCTGGCGTGGTTGCTTCTCGCGCAGTCCTGGGGTGGGTTCCTCACCAGCTTTTTGATCTTTGGCTATTTCGGCCTGCATTATTTCCGTCGCAAGAGGCGCGGACAATCCCGCCGCATCGAACGCCATCCGCGCGGCCCCTGGGGCATTTCCGCCTGGCGCGCCCTCGCCCGCGATGCCTGGCCATACGCCATTGTTTTTGCGGTCACGGTGCTGTGGCAACGGCTCGACCAAATCATGGCCACCTATCTTTTGGGCAAGGAGAGCGGTGGGCAATATGCCCTGGCCGTGCGCCTCGTGACTATCCCAGTTTTTGTGGCCACTTCGGTTTCTTTTGCGCTCTTCCCCGATCTTCAACGCGTGGGCCGCGATGCCCCGGAGCGGGTGCGCTTGATCCTCGGCGCGCTCGGAAAGCTCATCTACCGCTACGGCATCCTCACCGTGGCCGCGCTATTGGCCCTCGTGGGATTTGGCCTCGTGCCCTTGGTGCCAAAGTTTCGGCCAGCTCTTGAGCTCCTGCCCTATTTTGTGCCCGGCATCTGGGCCTTTTGGATGCATACCTTCCTGGTGAACGCGCTCTTTGGCGTGCGCCAGTATCGTGCCGTGGTGCGAGCGCACCTGCTTTCGCTTTTGGTCTACCTGCCCGCCGTATTTTGTTTGCCAAGATTTTTTGATCTCTACGGAGTGGTGGCCTCTTTCAATATTTTTTGTTTTAGTCTCACCTTCCTGACTTTTCGCTCTGCCAAGCATTGCGGGCTGCTGCCGGCCTCTTACTCTCCTTTTTCCGCCTATACGGCCGCCGAGCGCGACTTATGGGCCACGCTTCCCGCCACGCAGGGGAGAAAAATATGACCAGCGGAGTAAAACTCACGCAAGCCATTCGTAAGGGCGCGGTCTGGTTGTGGTCGCTGGGCTTGGCGCTCATTGCCTTTGATTTTCTCTCTTTGCCCTTCTTCGATTGGCGCGTGTCTATTTGTTATTTCTTTTTCACCCTCGCCACCCTGCTGGTTGCCTGGGCGGAGAAGCGCGAGTTCGGCACCCGGATTTTTTTCTACCGCCTGCATGATGTGCTGATCTACAGCCCCTGGAAATACCTCCTGCTGTACTTCCTCTGGATCAGCCTCTTTTCTCCCTTCACCGCCCAGCCCTTTGCTTCGCTCGTGCACGCCGCCAATGGCTGGCTCTCGCTCGTGGCGGTGGGGGCTTCGGCGCAGTTTCTCTTCTGCGAGCGCACCTTGAGCGGGCTCGTGCTCCTGCCAGAGCGCCTGAAATTGGCCTTCGTTTTTTATTGCGTGACGGTGCTCCTGGCGTTTGCCAATTCCGTGGCCCACCTCTTTCTTCCCGGCCTGCCGCTGCCGATTTTTGTGAACCAGCAGGCCAATCTCTTCCTGTATTTTTCGGTGGGCCTGCCGTTTTTGCTCTGGGACTTTGTAAAGGACGGCCG
>JAKFYM010000205.1 GCA_021730855.1 Bdellovibrionales bacterium | reverse complement strand
GACAGGCTATGTTCAGGAACACCGCCGTGCGCTGGGTGGAGAGCACGCCCATCGTGGGCATTAGGAAAAAATCCACCAAGAGACTGCCACAGGCGGCCCCCAGGGTGTTGAGTCCATAGAGGATGCCTGCATGCCAGCCCGAGAGGTGGAGGTTCGTAGCAACTAGAAAACGCACAAGCAGGGTGAGGGTGGCGCCCATGAGGAGGGTGATGGGCGCAAGCAGGGCCACCGCCAGGGCATAACGAGCGGCGTGCGAGAAAAAGCTCAGTTCTTGCCAGCCTTCTTTGCCAGTAGTGTAGGCCGACAAGGCCGCAGACCAGCCCTCGAGCTCGGGGAGGAGTAGGGCCAGGCCTAGTCCCCAAGCCCCGATCGCAAATTCGGCGTAGGCATAGTAGCGCAAGGGAGCGGAGGGATCGCGGCGGAAGCGGCGATCGATGAAGGGTCCCGCAAAATAGCTGCCGAGCCCGAGGCCCAGCATGAACACGCTCGTGACCAGGGCGGAGGAATGGATGGTGTTGCCAAAAACATTGGCGAATCCACGCACCCAGGCCACTTGGTAGATCAGGCCACTGGCGCCGGAGAGAAAAAAGAAGAGATAGATCCAGGTCATCTTTCTATATAGTAGAGAGAGCCACGGCCTAGTCTAGTATCTTTTGTAGACCTGAAAAATCTTGTCCGTGCTTTCGGGATAGCGCGTTTGCCAAAGCTTTTTGTCCAGCTTGTCGCCAAACACCTCTTTGTCGCGCAGGATCTCACAAGCCTGCTCGCGCGTTTGCTCCATCGAGGGGCTTTTCCGCCCGCGCGCATCGGTGGCGCCAAAACAACAAACTTCATAGAGCTGCACCAGGTCTGGCCCGGGATCGTGGTTGCCGGGATGGACAAGCCCCGCCCAATGCAGCATTTCGTGGAAAAGCAGGGCATCTAGATTGGCGCGGCGACTGGAGCGCAGCATGGCGAGCTCAAGCTGCACTTCGGGGTACTCCACCTTGCCGGAGAAGAGGCGCATGGGTTGGCCGGGGCCAGTGGAGGAGGCATTCCAATAGCCGTAGCCATTGGTGCAGGAGAAGTGCAGGGGCTGGAAGGTCTCGAGCACCCAGCGTAGGAGCTCAGCTTGCCGCTCGTGGAAGGGCCCGAGCCTGCCGGATTGCCCGAGTAGGCAGGCAAAGCCTTTGCGGAGGCCCGAGTGCACGTCGTTGCGTAGTTCGGGGTATGGCTCGCAGCCGTTACGTATTTCGACCACGCCCGGCGCTTCTAGACGTTTCAGGGTCGCTTCAAAAGGGGACGGAAGCCCCCAAGCCAAAGCCGTCCATAACCACAAAAAAAGCACAGCCACCCCCTCCCACGAGGAGGTGTAGCAAACCGGAGACAGAGGGTCTAGGGCGTATTGAAGCGTGTCCTGGTTTTGGTCGATAGCACCTATATGAGAAAAAGTCCTATGGGAACAAAGGGTTTTCAGTCTCTTTTTGGTCTAGTCCTGGCCTCGGGGTTCTGTGCCGTCTTGGGCGCCGTGGTGCTAGTGACGTCTGAGCCTCCTACAGCCACGAGCGCGCGCCCTATGGTGGTGGCGAAGCTGGAGCCTAGGCCGACTCCCCAAAACACGCAGACGGCTCTACCAGTCGAATACGAGCCGGTGGCTCAGACTTCTAAGCCAGCGGAGAAAATGGATCCCGCCTATTCTGATGTTCCCGGAGAAGCCGACTATGCCCGTGAGCCCGCTAGCGCGGAATGGCAGGGTGAGGTTCCTGAAAATATGGACTACCAAGAGCCGATCGAAGAAGAGTCGGATTTTAGCTCCGTGTCTAGTTCGTCAGCCTACGAAGAATAAACATAATTTATATATAATTTTCGACACCTGTGGCTGATGCTGCATAGGGCTGCTGCGCCTGGTTTGACCTTTCCCTCCAGATCGTTTACTTGTGGGCGTTCGCAAAAGGAGGGACTTTTGTGCGACTGCTCTCAATTCTTACCGCTCTGATCTTTCTTTCTGTCGTCTATATTTGGATTTCCTCCACGGGTCCAGAACTAGCCAAAGACGATCTTCCCTCGTCCGTGGCGGGGGCTGTGGATCCGTCAGAAGAGGTGGCTTCGACCCCGCTAGAGACAGAATCCCAAGGCAGCCCCGTGGCGAAGGAGGCCTTACCGAAGGCCGCTGCGCCGGAAGCGCAAGACCCTCTGCAAGCGAAGTCACGCGTTTTGGTGCAAAACGAACAGTGGGAAGAGGCACGAGAGGCGGCGCAGGCCTGTGTGAAAAAGAATCCCCAAAGCCAGTCTTGCCACGAAGATCTTGTGGCTACTGTTT
Organism: Bdellovibrionales bacterium; assembly: GCA_021730855.1. Taxonomy (GTDB): domain Bacteria; phylum Bdellovibrionota; class UBA1018; order CAIPTA01; family CAIPTA01; genus JAKFYM01. The sequence goes on along the minus strand of JAKFYM010000205.1, from coordinate 1,451 downwards.
TTACCCTGGGCACACCAGAAGAGCAGGAGCAGGCTGTGCAAAATTGTCTCGCCGCCACGCCGAGTTCGGTGGTCTGCAAGAATGACCTCGCGGTGGTGCGCATGGACCAGGGCGACTTTGCCGCAGCCGTGCAGCTCTATGAGCAGCTGCTACGAGAAAATAATGGCCGACTCCCGAGCCAGCTGCTCGATTGGCAATATGCCAATGCCCTAGAGGGCGCCGGGAAGCTCGCCGAAGCCAAGGTGCTTTTTGACCGAGCCTGCGAAGCCAAATACACCGGTGCCTGCGAGCGCGCCGAGGAACTAGAACAAGAGCTCAACGAGATTTAGAGCTCCTTGGGATGAAGGCATTGAACTTTCCCGCTATCCTGATTAGATAGCTGCATGGCCGAAAATCTGCTGCAGCTCCAAAGTGGCTCGAAGTCCTACGGGTCGAGGCTTCTCTTCGACAAAGCCACGTTCTCGATCAATGCCGAGGAGCATGTGGGCGTGATCGGCCCGAACGGGGCGGGCAAGTCCACGCTCTTCCGCATTCTCACGGGGGAGGAGGAGCTCGACGATGGCAGCCTCGTGCGCGCACGTAAACTCTCCTTGGGCTACCTTTCCCAGCACGACCAGTGGGAGGTGGGAGAGAGCGGAAATTCCTATCTCGAACGCGTTTCCAAGCTGCCCGTCTGGGAGCTGAAATCCCAGGGCCGGGTGCTACAGATCACCGAAGAGATCCTCGACCAACCGATTCTTTCTTTAAGCGGCGGCTACCGCATGCGCATCAAGCTCCTCGGCCTCTTGGGCCAGGAGCCCAACCTCATGCTGCTCGACGAGCCCACCAACTACCTCGACCTTGAGACCACCCTCGTGCTCGAGAATTTTCTCCAGGGCTACCAAGGGGCATTCCTGCTCATCTCCCACGACCGTGAATTCCTCCGCCGCACCACCGACCACATCCTCGAGATCGAGGGCGCGGAGATGACCAAGTACAACGGGAATATCGACGATTATTTTGAGCAAAAGGAGCTCCTCCGCACCCAGCTCCTCTCGCAGGCTGCCAGCCAGGCCGAGAAACGCAAAACCATCCTCGATTTCGTGGCCCGTTTCGGCGCCTCGGCCACCAAGGCGCGCCAGGCACAGTCGCGGCTCAAGAGTCTGGCGCGTATGGAGACGATCGAAGTCAAGTCCCTGCCCGTGGGCACCACGATCCGCATCCCGCCCCCGGCCAAAACGGGCAAACTCACGCTCTCCTGCGAGGACGCGAGTTTTGGCTACGGCGAAAAAGTGATCCTACGCAAGGTTTCCCTCCAGGTGCACCGAGGCGACCATGTGGCCGTGGTGGGTCTCAATGGCGCGGGGAAATCCACGCTCTTGAAAGGCATTTCCGGCAAGCTCACCCCTCTCACGGGAAAATTTGCTTTCGGCATGGGCGTGGAAATCGCCTTTTTTGCCCAGCATGTGATT
>JAKFYM010000170.1 GCA_021730855.1 Bdellovibrionales bacterium | reverse complement strand
TCGCCCCGCCCCACCGTCAAGACTCCATGAAAGGCCGCCGTGTCTATGCCAAAAACTTCCGCTTTTTTCAGCCAAATTGTGCCCCCGTCCCTGGCCACCTCTGGTTCCCCCTCTTGCTGCACCAACTGCGGCACGAGCGGGAAAAAATGCAGCGCCTTTCCTTTCCGCTCTTGGCCGCGCGAAAGGACCAAACCAAAACGCGATTCTTCCGACACCAAACGCGTCTCCCACTCTGGAGGGAGCGGCTGGGGCTGCACTCGTCGAAGCGCAGCAAATTCTTTTGCCCAACGAGTTTTGGTGGAGTCTCGCGAAACCTTCACCAGAAAAGAAAGCTCCACTTTTTCTGGGATGCATTCCTCCTTGCAAACCAACCAAGAGGCTTTGGCGCGAAGCTCAACTGTGCCCTCCGCGGCGTCGGCCGGAAGGAGCAATTCAAATCCAAGGAGGCTCTCGCCCTCAAAACCGTAGTTCACCAAAGGAGGCAGTAAGATTCGGCGCGGCAACTGCCAATGAGGGCCTCGCATTTCCCAACCCGGGGGCAGCTCCCACTCTACTTTAGTGGGAAGCCCGGAATCTCCGGGATAACGCCAATAGGTATGCCAGTGCGGTGCCGTCTCGAGTCGTAAACCCATCCAAGTGGTTTGGCCGGGCACGGCCGCACTTTCTTCACTGACGATCGTGGCCGTCACGTGGGGAGTTTTTGCCGTTTCTGCCGCGAAGGGGGCAGCGACGTTTCCAAACAAGAGGAGCAGAAGGCTTATCAACATAGAGGTAGTATAGACTTAGAACGAGGGAGCGATCCTGTAAATCCGCCAGTGCGGAAGTAGCAAGCTGACACCAGCTCTACCCTTTAGAAGCGTACACGCTAGAATTTTTCAAGAAAAAAATCCTGTGATTCCAATGCGTAAGAGCACTTTCTTTCAACGCACTCGCTCCTAACTTCTGGTGTGTCTCTTGCAGTCGCAACATTGGGGGTGAGTTTTGATTTTCGGTTGGAAGAAGCCAAGTGCGAAAGCACTCCAGAAGGGAGACTGGGCAGCGCCGATGCGCAAGCTCCGTTTGTTTCCCGATCCCGAGCATGGCCAAGTGCGTTTTCATGAGGTGAGCCTTGCTCCGTCCTTCCATCGACTCAATCTCACCATCACCCCTGGCTCCTGGGTGCTGCTCTATGGAGAGGATGATTTCGCCAAGGCGCTTTTTTGCGACCTTTGTTTCTCCTATATCGCGCCCGATTCGGGCACCGTTGCCCCCTGCCTAAAAGGCAGCGATGTGAGTTTCCTGGGGCGCTCCAACACCACTTACGGAACCACCCTGATTGACCACCTCAGCTGCGGCGTGCAGGAAACGAGCAAGGACCTATTGGAATTTGTGGCCCAACATATGTTGAGTGAGCGTTTCCAGCGCCACCTTGCTCCGGGCCTGCTGGCTTTCAAAGACCAGCGCAAAGCCCACGAGGTGGATTTAGACGAAAGAGACTTCTTAGAAATCGCTGAGGCCAATTTGATGCTGCAGAAACGCCGCGCGGCCGTGATCGATGTGACCACAGACTTCTATCAAATCGCGCTAGAACAGGGCTTCCGGCATTCAGACACTTTTCTCAATTCGGGTAAGACCATCACTTGGCTGCTTTCGGAGAAACACCAACTACCCTTAGACGCCACGCCCTGGATACAGCCACGTTTTGCGGCCGTGAAAAAACTCAGTTTGAGTTTTCCGAACGGATCTCCCGCAGGGTACATAAACTAAAAAACTTAATGCCGCGCTCCTCAATCGTCTCACGCGCGCCCTCCAGGCGATCGACCACCGAGAGAATGGCCGGCACTTGAAACCCTGCCTCTTCTAGTTTTTCCACGGCTTTCAAGGAAGAGCCGCCGGTGGTGACCACATCCTCCAGCACCACCAGCTTGGCTCCTTTGGGAAAGGTCTTGGCTCCCTCAATCCAGGCGAGCGTGCCATGGTCTTTGGGTTGTTTGCGCACGATGAAAGCCGGCATTCGCAAGCCATTGGCAAAACCCGCAAGGCTCACGGCCGTGGCCAAAGGATCAGCGCCCAAGGTGAGGCCACCCACGGCATAGGCTTGGATATTTTCTCTCTGGAGGAGATCCACAGAGAGGGCCCCAATCAGGAATGCCCCTTCCGGATCCAGTGCTGTCTCTTTCACGTCGAGATAAAAACTACTTTTTTTTCCGGAAGCTAGTGTGAAGTCTCCTTCCCGATAGCTTCTTTCGCGAAGGATTTCGAGGAGCCTTTTTTTGGGGCTTGCAGGCATTTTAAGATCCATTTCTTAATTTCTAAATGAGCTCGCTCTTTTTTCGACTCATGGAGAGGCTCATGAAAGAAGCGATGGAATACCTTTACCTCCACCAGCCGGGGATCTGCCACTTTTTTTCTGAGCTGGAGGCTCTCGTTATTGTCCACCACCTCATCCTGCCCCCCGAGCAGAAGCAAAATCGGGCTTCGCAGCTGCGGCAAAAGCCGGTTCACCGAGGTAAGCCCGTCCTCGATCGCCAAAAAAGCCGCCGGCGTGATCCAGCCATGCACCAGGGGATCCTCCTCGTAGCGCTTTTGCTCCAGCCTATCGTGGGTGAGCTGCTTGGCCGAAATTCCTGTGGGCACTTGCAGGCTAAGCAAAAAGGACGGGAGATGGCGTGCCACCTGGGCTTCCAGCAAACGAAGCGGATTCCAGCGCAAGCCTAAAAGTGGAGACGAAAGCAGCAGGCCGGTGATTTCCGGATACGAGGGTTTCTGCAGGTAGCGCGCGAGAAAGGTGAGCGCGATCAAGCCGCCCAAACTATGGCCGAGGAGAAAACAGGGCAGGCCTGCATTTAGTTCCCCAGAATCCACGAGATGGGAAATCCAGGCATCCATATCGGCATGGTGGTCGGCAAGACTCTTAAAATGCCCGCGAACACCTTGGGATCGGCCATGCCCCCGAAGGTCAAAAAGATGCACATTCAGCCGCAGCCGAAGGGCATGCTCCACGAGCTCCTCGTAACGACCACTATGCTCGCCAATCCCGTGCACCACGAGCAAAGCCCCACGAGCTTTGGCCGTGCGAAAGGATTCGCAAAAAATCAGGGTACCATCCGCGGAGCGTACGATCATTGCGCGATGTATTTTTCAATCGCCGAGCGCGCTTCGTTGGTGAGGCCGGTGAAACGGAAACTAAAGCCGCGTCCATCTTCTAAGATACGCACCACTTCTCCCTCACAAGCAAAACCCGGAAGCTTGCCCTGAGGATTCACATTCAGCTTCAAGAGAGTGCCGGCGGGACCTGGGGCATGATCCATGAGCACCTGCATTCCGCCCACGCTAATGTCGCGGCAGAGAGCCCAACCCACTTCCTTGCCGTCGGTGAGCAGGATCTTGGTCTCGAAAGGCTTGCGCGGCGCCTTGCGTTTGTCTTCCTGCTTGGCGCTCGCTGGAGCGGGGCGCCCACTCACATGAGCGGCTAGGGCTTCGATATCCTTGGCTTGCTGCCAGTCGGCAAAACCCTTTTGCCAGAGAAAGGTGGAGGCGCTCACCCGGCCCGAATCAACGAGCGAGAGCACTTCCCGCTGGGAGACCGGCCCATAGTTGGCCTCGTCTAAATAAATATACCATGTGCGCAGCTCGGTCTGTTTCGGCGCGGGTGGGGGCGGGCTGCCGGCCTGAGTGGAGCGCTGGATCTCGCTCAAAAAGGTGGCTGGTGGCTCTGGGGGGAGCAGCGGCTTGAAATCAATCACGTCGTACAGGCAGGTCCACCCCTTAAAACC
>JAKFYM010000278.1 GCA_021730855.1 Bdellovibrionales bacterium | reverse complement strand
CCGGCGCGCATCACCAGCAATTTATTCCAACATTTTTGGGGCAGCACAGGGAATACGGCCTGGAAAAAAACTTTTGGCGTGGGCTCCGTCTTCGAAGCTTTTGGCCAGCGCTTCTTTTTGCTCGATGACCGTACCTTTCGCGACCGCCCCAATCCGCGCACCGGCTCCCACCTAGGAGATGAGCAGCGTTCCTGGCTGCTCGCGGAACTCGCCCGTAACGACAAACCGGCCTGGCTCATGAATGGCAGTCTCTTTTTTGGGGGCTACCTTCACAAAGAATCCTATGAGGGCAACCACCGCGCCGATTTTGATCACCTGTTGAAAGAGATTTCCAAGGTGCGCGCGCCCGTGGCTTTTGTGTCGGGCGACGTGCACTTCAGCGAGATCATGGCGATCGAGCCCAAGAAGTTGGGCTACGGCACCTACGAATTTGTCTCCAGCGGCATCCACAGCTTAACCTTTTTGAAGCAATACCTACGTGGCATCAACCGGCGCCGCATGATCGCTGAATGGCGGCACAACTTTATGGTCTTCGATGTGGACATAAACGAAGGCTGGAAGATCCGCAATCGCTGTGTGGGCTTGGGGAATCATACGTATTTTGCGCGGGAGATGGAGATCAAGCGGACTTAAAGATGCGATTGTCGATCAGCCGCGTTTTGCCAAAATAGCCTGCCACAAAAATCGCCGCGCGGCCCTCCACCCGGGATATCTCCTCGAGGTTCGGTAGCGAGCGAACTTCCAAATACTGCAGCTCGAAGGCAGGAACCTGTGCCAGCATCGCGCGTGCCCGCGCCAACAGCAGGGAAACCTCTTTTTCTTCCTGAGCGGCCAGGAGCGCGCGATAGATCACCGGTGCCTGTTCCCGCTCCTCGGCCGTGAGGTAGCGATTCCTCGAGCTCAGCGCCAGGCCATCCTGCTCGCGCACCGTGGGACAAATCTCGATGCTCACCGGCAGGCCAAGGTCGGCCACCATTTTTTCCAGCACCACGCACTGCTGGAGATCCTTCTGGCCAAAGTAAGCCTTATGCGGCCGCACCAGCTGGAAAAGCCGATGCACCACGGTGGCCACGCCCCGAAAATGCCCGGGCCGGTATTTTCCGCAAAGCACCTCCTGCAGCTTCTCCACCTCGATAAAGGTGCGCCAGCCCGGGGGATAGATCTCTTCCGGGAGCGGCGCGAATAAATAGTCCACCTTTTCCCGCTCGGCGAGGGCGAGGTCGGCCTCGAAGGTGCGCGGGTAACGGGAAAAATCCTCGGCCGGGCCAAATTGCGTGGGATTCACGAAGACCGAAAGCAAGGTTCTGGGATTTTCCTGCACCGAACGCCGGAGCAGGGCCGCATGGCCTTCGTGCAGGGCGCCCATGGTGGGCACAAAGCCTAAGGACTCGCGAGGGAGAGCACGCAGCTCGGCAGCCGTGCGCAGCACCTGGGTCATAAAAAGACCTCGCGCAGAAGCGCTTCAGCCAAGCCGCTCTTGGCGGTTTTGGCCAGCTTGCGCATATCCCCGGAGGCCTGAAATAAATAAACTTCATTGTCTAAGGCATCAAAGCCGATGTCTTTGCGGGAAATATTATTCAGGGCGAGGTAGTCGAGTTTTTTGCGCGCAATCTTTTCGCGGGCTTTGGCAAATTCCGCCTCCCCCTCACCGGCTTCGGCGGCAAAACCAAAAAACACCTGCCCCGGCCGCTTTTGTTTGGCCAATTCTCCGAGCACGTCCACCGAAGCCTCGAGCTCGAGCGAGAGCTTGCCCTCGCGCCTCAGCTTGCCCTCAAGGATCTCGGGCATCTGGAAATCCGCCACCGCAGCGGTGGCGAATACCGCATCGACCGTGGGCAAATGCGGCAGGCAGGCGGCCAGCATTTCGTCCCCCGTTTCCACCTCGATCACCTTTCCCTGCGCGAGCTTGGCAAAACGTGGCTCCACGGGGCCCGTCACCAACACCACCTCGGCGCCGAGGCGGGCGGCGGCCTCGGCCAAGCTATGACCCATACGCCCGCTCGAGCGATTGGTGAGAAAACGAACTTTGTCGATATAGGCGCGGGTGGGACCGCTCGTGACGAGGATTTTTTTGCCGGCGAGCGGGCGATCTGCCAGGGCCGCCGCAAAGATCTCCGCGGGCTCGCTCATTTTTCCCGCGCCGGTCTCGCCGCACGCAAGGTCCCCGGCCACGGGGCCCACGAGCCGCACTCCACGGGCTTGCAGGCGCGCAAGATTTTCCTGGGTCACCTGCGCCTCCCACATCCGCGTGTTCATGGCGGGCGCGAGGAGAATAGGCCCCTGAAAGGCCAAGGCTTCGGTGAGCAAGGCATCGTCGGCGAGGCCGCCCGCGAATTTGGCGAGGAAGTTAGCGGTGGCCGGAGCCACGATCAAAATGTCGCCCCACTGCGCGAGGTCGATATGCGCGGTGGCGGAAAGGTCATAGGCACCCTCATGCAGGGAGCGCAGCACAGGCTCGCCGGAGAGGGAATGAAAGGTGAGTGGGCCCACGAAACGCTCCGCTCCGGCCGTCATCACCACTCGCACCTCATGGCCGGCCTTTTTGAATAGCCGCACGAGCTCGCAGGATTTGTAGGCGGCAATTCCGCCCGTGACTCCTAAGATGACCTTCATAGATCCCTTCTTTCCGGCCCGGAGGATCGGGGAAAAACTTTTTCGGCCAGAGCATGAAGGCCTTCCAAAGTGAGGTGCGGGCGATAGTGCGTGATCAGGCGCGCACGGCCCTTGAGATAGCCCGCGGCTCCGCCCGTGGCCACCACCACGGTGGTGGGGGGCAGCTCGCGCTCTTCGAAAATTTTCACGATCATGCCGTCCACCTGGGCCGCAAAGCCATGGACCACGCCGCTGCGGATGGCGGTTTCGGTATTGTAGCCAATCACGGGCGAATGTTTGGCCAGATCCACGGCCCCTAGCTGAGCCGTGCCGGCAAGAAGGGCGCGGTAAGAGACCTCCACGCCCGGTGCGATGGCACCGCCGGCAAAATGCCGAATCTCCACGCCCTCGAGCAAATCAAATTTGGTGGCTGTGCCGGCATCGACCACGATCGCGGCTCCGGGAAAACCAAGCGCGGCCTCGATATTGGCCAAGCGATCCACGCCCACGCGACTGGGCTCTTCCACTTCGGAGCGAAAGCCCCAAGGCGAGGCGGCCGAGGCCAAGTGCACGTGGCGGGCGCGCGGGAGCAAAAAATCCTGCCAGCGCGCAGAAAGGGCAGGCACCACCGAGCCGATCACGGCGCCCTCGAGAGGCTCCCAGCCCAAAGCGGAAAAATCTTCGCCCGTGGCGATCGCGAGATTCCGCACCAATTTTCCTGCAGAAAAAAAACCGACTTTTGTGCGCGTATTGCCAATGTCGATTGCGGCGATCACTGGGAGATCTCCGCTTGGGCGCGGTTGCCCTTGGTCTCCCTCACAAAATCAGCGGCGGCTTCGCGCACGAGCGCTTTCAGGTCTAGACGTGGGCGCGCAAACTTCGGCGCACGGCCCGGGCTGAATCCCAGCACGTCGTTGATCACGAGCACCTCGCCATCGCAGGCCGCACCGGAGCCAATGCCGATCGTGAGGCAGGAAACCCGCGCGCTGATTTCCTTGGCGAGGCTCTCCGTCAGGCATTCGAGCACGATCGCAAAACAGCCGGCCGCTTCGAGCGCCTGGGCCTCGCCGAGCAAGCGCTCGGCATCGCTCTCGGATTTTCCATGGGTATAGTAGCCCCCCATTTGGTGCACGGACTGGGGAGTGAGGCCGATATGGCCCATCACGGGAATGCCCTGTCT
>JAKFYM010000049.1 GCA_021730855.1 Bdellovibrionales bacterium | reverse complement strand
AGGTATACGATGGCCGAAGTACGCTGGGCCAGGCTGCCTTGGTTGGAGACGAAATTTCCGATCGAATAGATCACAAACGTTTCGCGGCCATCGGTCGTGAGATATTTTTCCCAGGGCTTGGGCACGTGCGGGTGATTGCCGAAAATCGCCGTGGCGCCGGCATCCAGGAGTCGATGCCCGAGCTCCCGCTGCGATTTCTCCACGCGATGCGATTTTTCCACCTCGCCCCAGTGCGGGGTCACGATCACGGCATCCACCGTAGGGTCCGCAGCGAGGGCGCGAATTTCCTCGAGGAGAATGGCTTCATCCTTGAAACAGCCGAGCACCTGGTGATGACGGTCCGGCAGGCCATTGGTGCTAAAGGTACAAGCAATCCAGGCAATATTCCAAGAGCCCTTCTGGGTGAGCGTGTGCCAGCGAAAGTGATTGCTTTCGGTTTTGCTTGCGGGGCGGGTTCCGGAAAAAGAGATGTTCACGGCACGGAGGGCTTCGATGGTGCGGTCTACTCCCAGGGCGCCGCGATCCATAGCGTGGTTGTTTGCGGTGGAGAGAATGTCGAAGCCCGCATCCTCCAGCGCCTGCACCACCGAAGGATGATAGTTAAACATCGGATAGCCAGAGTACACACTATTGTCAAAGGAGCGGCCAGGATCTCTAGCTTCTTTGCCATTGGCGCGCACTCCAGCCGCCGCGGGGCCTTCGAGATTCGCGTAGGCAAAATCCGCCTGCTGCAGGAGATCGGTGATTCCCTGCCAGAGAGTCTGGTGGCCGTCAGGTGTTTTATAAGCTTGTCGTTGCAAAGGACCGTGCAGCAGCACATCGCCCACGGCGGCGAGGACTACGGAATTTCCCGCCTCACAGGCGCGCTCGAAGCTAAGGTCGGCCGCCCACAGAGAGACAGGCAGTAAAAGGCTGAGAAGAAACATAAAACCCCCAAAGTTGTGGAAGGAAGCCGAGCGGAGACTGCCGCTTGGGGGGCGGGGCTGTCAATACTTTCGGTCGTCTACCTAAAAATACTCTGATTTCTTGATCTCGAGTTCCTGGATTTTTCGGTGGAGGTAGGTGCGTTCGAGGTCCAGCAGCTGGGCTGCTTTGGAGACATTGCCGTGCAGCCGCTTGAGGGTGGCAATGATATAGTCGCGTTCGCTTTGTTTTTTGAATTGTTCCAGAGAGAGCGCTCCTTCTGCAGGGGCGCGAGGCGCCGGCGTTTCTTCGCGCGGAAAGATTTCTGAGGGTAGGTCCGTAAATTCCACCCGGGCCCCCGCAAAGATCGCCAGGCGCTCGGCCATATTGCGGAGCTCGCGTACGTTCCCGGGCCAGGAGTAGTCCATCAAGGCGCTCACCGCTTCGGGAGAAACTTCTTTTATGGCGAAACCATTTTCGGCGCAGCATTCGGCCAGGAAGCTATGGAGAAGGAGGGGAATGTCTTCTTTCCGCTCTCGTAAGGGAACAGAGCAAAGAGGGACCACATTCAAACGGAAATAAAGGTCCTCCCGAAATTTTCCTTTCTGCACTTCTTGCAAGAGGTCTTTGTGGGTGGCGGCTAGGATGCGCGCGTCGGAGGTGAGCACCTGGGTTCCTCCCACTCGGCTAAACTCCTGGCTTTGCACCACGCGCAGCACTTTCGCCTGCGCGCTCTCGCTCATTTCGGCGATCTCGTCGAGAAAAATGGTGCCGCCGTGGGCCAGTTCAAACAATCCTCGTTTGAGTTGGGTGGCGCCGGTGAAGGCTCCGCGCTCGTGGCCGAAGAGCTCGCTCTCGATCAACTGGGAAGGAATGGCCGCGCAGTTCACCTTGATGAAGGGTCCTTTGGATACATGGCTGAGCTTGTGCAGGGCGCGCGCGATGAGCTCTTTTCCGCTGCCGCTTTCGCCCTGGATCAGCACTTTGGAGCGGGTGGGAGCCACCTTTTCTATGGCTTGGTAGAGGGCGCGGATCGCCTTGCTTTCGCCGAGCATCTCTTTTTTTGGTCCTTCATGGCTGAGCTGCGCCAGCTTGCGCTCGAGCTCTCCCATGCGCAGGGCACGTGCCACGGAGAGGAGCAGGCGTTCGGGAGCGAAGGGTTTTTCCAGGAAATCGGCTCCTCCTAGGCGGATGGTGTCTACGGCTTCCGTGAGCGAGGCATTGCCCGACATAAATAAAACGGGAGTGGTGATGCCCAGGGCTCGCGTTTTCTGAAAAAGTTGCAGGCCGGAGACATCCCCCATGCGGATGTCGAAAAGCAAGAGATCGAAGATCTCCTTTTGCAAGCGGCTCAGGGCATCGATGGCTTCTTCGGCGAGAGAGACTTCGTAGCCCGCGTCTTGCAGCGTGAGGGAAAGGCTGCGCCTCACGTTTTTTTCGTCGTCTACGATCAGGATCTTAATGGGATATGGGGTCATGGATCTCCTTCGTTGCTGAGGGAGGAAAAGTCAGAAGGAAGGTGCAGCCCTTCTCGCTGGCCACATATTCGATCTCTCCTCCGTGCTCGAGCAGAACTTTTTTGGCAATGGCCAGCCCCAAGCCCATGCCACGTTCGCCCTTTTCGGTGGTGTAGGGTTGGAAAAGCCGTTTGGCAATCGCCGCTGAAATTCCCGGCCCGTCATCGGAGACGCGGATGCCATAGGATTGATTGTCGAAGGAGAGGAGCTCCAAGCGAAACTGCAGCGGCCCCCTGGTTTCAATCTCGGCGGTGTTTTTGGCAAGGTTAAAGAGCACCTGTTTGACGAGGGACGGATCGCAGCGCAAGGGAATATTTTGCGAGGCATGGTCCACAAACGACATCTGCAGCATGGGCCACTGGTCTTTGTATTGCTGCACGAAGAGCTCGAGCATCTGCCTTGGGTCTATCGAGACATATTTCGGGGCGGGCATGCGAGCGTATTGCGAGAAGGCTTCGATCCACTGGTTTACCTTTAGGATCTCCTCGTCCACGATCGCCCGGGTTTCTTCCACCAGGGTGGTGAACTCTAGCGAGGGATTTGGGTGCAAGAGGGCATATTTTTTGGGGATCCGCCCCACCATCACCTGCACCGGAGTGAGGGGATTTTTGATTTCATGCACCAGCTTTTGCGCGAAGAGACGCCAGGATTCGTTCTGTTCCAAAAAGAGAGTGCGTTCCTTGGCTTTTCGCATCTGCGTGAGGGCCGCATCATGGGAGCCGATGATGCGCCGGTTTAGCCACCAAGCCAGCAGGAAGGCGCTGAAGAGCGCCAGGCCGGAGATCAGCAGGAAGGTTTGGAGGTAGGCTTCCTTTAGCACCGAGCCTGAGCGAAATAGGGTTTCATAGGCCCCGCGTAAGTCCTGCAGTTGCAGGAATTCCTTGCGGTAGGTGGCTTCTTTAGCCGGATTCAGTTTGGCCAGCTCTTTGAGCCGCTGGCCAGAATGGTCTAGCTCCGCGGAAATATTCTGGTTAAAGCCCAATTGCACTGCGGACTGCACGATATTTTCTACGGCATAATAGGCCGCGATCGTGGGCAAGAGGGTGAGGACTAAGGCCACGGAATAGACCAGCCAGCGAATGTTGCGAATCATGGCTTCCTCCCTTCTTCCGCGATCGAGAGCAAGGTGCTTTTGGTGAAAGCCTCGGAGCTCATCTCGCGGCGGACTTCGCCCACAAACACTTCCCCAGCTCCGGCTCTTTTCCATAAATTATAAAAAAGCGAAGAGAAGGCGGTTTCGGGGGCGGCGCCGGCATTGGTGGGATCACTTGGGGAATTGGCTCCGCGGGGAGAAAGTTTTTGGCCGATCACCCACTTTTTCACCGTCTCGAATCGTTCTGCCGTGATCGGGTTCACGGTTTCTACAAGGTCTACGCGGTAA
>JAKFYM010000133.1 GCA_021730855.1 Bdellovibrionales bacterium | reverse complement strand
AGGTCGGTCCAATAGTCGATAAAGCTTGCGCGTTTTTTCGGCATGCGGTTGTCGTATTGGTGGGTGAGCACACGGGTGGACACGTTCTGGTAACCAGAGGCCATGAGGTAGTTGGCCAATTTGCCGCCCACAAAGGGGTCGCCCTGGAGGGACCATTGGTGGTCGTTGAATTCAAACCAATACTTGAGAATCATCGGCGAATAGGGATGGATGTAGAAGGTGGCGTTGAGCACTTCGTTGCAGTAAGCCACGCCCCCGGGCCGAAGCGCGCGCCGCACTTCTTGCAGCACCCCCACTGGGTCTTTTACGTGTTCGAGGATCCAGCAGAGAAAGGCGCCGTCGAAGGAGTTTTCGGCAAAGGGCAGCTTCAACGCATCACCGAGCTGGATCTGCACGCGTCCTTTTTTGAGATAGGGCGCGAGGGCCTTGCGCGCCCGCGCCACCTGCGCCTTACTCGCGTCCACGCATTGGATTTTGGCCTCGGGGTAGCGCTCCAGCAAAATCTGCGTTTGCGCGCCCACGCCACTGCCCACTTCCAGGATTTTTTCGCAGCCGCTAAAATCCACCTTGGAAAAGATGATTTCCTCATGCACGCGGGCCTGCGCGAAGAGACGATCCTGCTCGCCCTTCGTGAATCCATGGATATAACCAGCCTTCTTTTTCATGGGGCCTTAGTACCAAGGCAGGCGGCCTTCGCGCCAGCCTAAAACTGCGCGGAGAGGGTGGTTTGCCCGTACCACTGCGAAGCCAGGCGGAAGGTGGAGCTGGGAGTGGTGGTATATCGTTCGGCGGTGAAAAAACGGCGTGAGAAAGCGTAGCCGCCCTGGATTTCGGCAAAAAAGTGGCGGCTCAAGGGGGATTTCAGCCCGAGGAAGGCTTTCTTTTCGTCGTGAAAGAAGCGCTCTTTATGATTTTGACGGCCATAGAGGCGGTAGGTGGACTGGGAAAAATCAATGCCAGCAAAAGCTTCCACGGGGCCGGCGATTGAATAACCGATCTGGGCCTTGGCCACGCGCGGGACGAGATAAAAAAGCAAGAGGCTCCAGCGATCGGCAAAACGCCAATAGATGGACGCGAAAGGCAGGCCGAAGGTGGTGCGCAGGGCGCGGCTAGGAGCGTAGGTGTAAGCAAAACCAAGCAAAGGAATATTGTTTAGGAAGGTGCGGTTATTGGAATAATTCAGGAGGAAGGTCCAACTACTCATTTCCGAGGTGGGATAGGAATAGGTTGCAGTGGCGGTAACCACATTCACCGAAGCATCCTTGAAGGGCTTATCGCTGGCGGAGCCGAAGGTGGATCCGAGCGTCCATAGTTTTCGCGGAGCTAGCTCGCGGGCATAGGTGAGGCCAAGCTGGAATTCGTGGAGATCGGGTAGGACCGCGGAATTTGGCTTTGCATTATAGCGCTGGGCGCGGCCCGAGAGAGTGAGGCCTGCTTTTTTCGAGAGCGGAATCGGCAAGGAGGTGAGGAGCGAGTGCTGGTCGGTGGCCAGCTTCTGGCCGTTCGACGCGGGAGCTTTGGCTTGGTAGAGCCCCGTATAACGGAGGAAAGTTTTCTGCTGGGAGGGTGGCTGCATGGGCGCCATGTCAAAGGCCAGCGCCAGGAGAGGAAAGAGGAGGATGAGCATGCTTCATCGTAGGATGAGTTTGCCGTGGCCGCCAACCAAAAGCTGACCTTCGGCGCATTTACAAGACTGCGAATAGAGAGATATAGAGGGCCACAACGCAAATGGAGGTCCTATGAACATTTTTCTCGCTATTTTTTTCGCCACCTCGGCTTTCGCCATGAACGAAGGCCAATACAGCTGCACGATTCATCCCGAGGGCGGAGATCGCAGTCCGGTAGAGCTGGGTTTTACATTGAAGGACGGAGACATTAGCTGCCTGGAGGACGATGGGGAATATTGTATGACTTGGTTTACGTATTCTCCACCCGAGCAAAATAGATTTTGGTTGGACGGGCTCTATGACGGTGGTTTCGGCTATACCAAGAAAGGGGACTGGCAAATTTCTGCGGATTCCGATGGCTGCAATATCGGAGAGCTCACTCTCTATAAAGACAGCAATTTTACCAAGGGATTCATCACCAGCGAATTTCGTTGCAGCGGCCCGCCCACGAAGCGTTATGCCGGCGAAGTTTTTTGCCGAGTGAGATAGGGAATTTGGCCGCAATGCAGGGATGGCCTCCCTGCATTGCGCGTCTTTTTATTTCTCCTGCACTTCCAAATCGCAGGAGAGCCATTCGGTTCCGCTAGCCCTCGGCAAAAATGCCCCTGCCTTTACCTTGGTGGGGCGGCCTTCCTCGAGCTGAAATTCCGCGTAAGAACTCCCGGCCAGGTGGATGGTGAAGTTTCCCTCGTAACGGGTGCGCAGATACACACGGTCACCGCTTGTGGAGAAGCCTTCGGCGAACATCCCAAAATGTAGGTTAGGGGCCACATTCTTCAGCACGATTTCTTCCTTTGATTGTTCTAGTTTACAGCTGCCCGAAGTGATTTGGGGCACTCCCGCTTGGGCGTGGGCTGTGGATAGAGTGAGCAAAAGAAATAGTACTTTCATAAAAACTCCTTGTTGAAGGGCAGCTTAGGAATGCTGCCACCTGGATTGAGTTGTACGCGAGGAGGGGAGCGTGCGAAAATGAATAGATAGAATGAATGCGATAAGCAAATTTTATGAAAAAAATGAGGCTTCCGGCGGGGGGCGTGAAGTTTCCTGAGCGCGCGGGACCCGGGAGTATTTGGCGCTAAACTTTCGTGACTCGCGGACGAGTTTTCAGTGTGTTTTTCCCGTCGCGAGGCGGGGCAATGGTTTTCCGGTCTTGGTATGCGTGTTTAGAGAGTCGCTAGGGGAATTTATTGTGAAGCGCCTTCCTTTTTTGGAAGCGGGCGGCCCCATCCTACCGCAGAGAATTGATTTCATTCCAGCTCTGGGCTTCGAGCGAAACATCATTCTTCACGGCTTTAATGATTTCAATGGCCTTATTGCGGGTTATTTTTCCCTCTCGAACTTTTTCGCAAAGTGCGGCCTCGATCGGATCCGTGATCCTAAAGCTGCTTCTATGCTGAGGCCATAGGTTCGCCTTTCTATTGGAGCCACCTAAGCATAAAGGAATGTAGTGATCGACCTTAAATTCGGCGCGATTTAAGTCGTTGATATAGGGACCGCGTCGTTGGTTATAGTTGCGCAGAACCGCGTCCCTTACTTCCGAGCGCACCTTTCTTTTGCAGATATTTCCTCCGTGAAACTCTCGCACGGGATTCGTACATAAGTCGCCTGGGGTGAGATCTGCTAGGGGACGCGAATGGTCGCCTGGAATGGGGTTGATGGCTCGGCCCTGTGCCGATGAAGCACGAGAACTAGAGGCATAAGATTGCGCGCAAGAAGAGGAATCGGCGGCAATGGCTTGGAGGGAAAAGCCGAAAAAAGCAAAAAAAACTTGGCCTAAGACAAATGCTTTTCGGGCAAATTTCCCTTCCATTTTCTAGCTGCTAACCAATGATTTCACGGCGCCAGCCTGCGCTTCGTCCACGCCCCATCGGCGCCGCGTGAATGTTCCCAGCGGTCGTGCAGCCGATCTTGCCGGCCCAGCCAGAATTCCATGCGGTCGGGCTCGAGCAAATACCCGCCCCAATGTTCCGGCACGGGGATCACGTCCATCCCGGCAAAGCGGGCGCGGGCTTCCTCCACCCTGGCTTCGAGTTCTTCTCGCGAGCGGAGCTCAGTGCTTTGCGCCGAGGCCCAGGCGCCAAGCTGGCTGCCCAAAGGACGCGTGGAAAAATAGGCCTGGGATTCGGCGCAAAGCACTG
>JAKFYM010000048.1 GCA_021730855.1 Bdellovibrionales bacterium | reverse complement strand
CGAAGCAGAAAGAGAAGACATCAATTTAGTGATCGACGAGGTAACGGCTGCTCGTATTGCAGGGGAGATTCTCACCGACGCTGATGGCGTAAGAGTCCGAGATGAGGCCATTGCCATCGCTGGACTTTCTGCTGCTGCCGTTTCGGCGATGAAGAAAATCGCGAATGGAACTTTGCAGGCCGCTCAAGCTCAATAGGAGCCGGCCCCCTTGCCTGTTGATAAAAAACCAATCTTCTAATGATTTTGCCTGCCTTGGCGGAGATGGCGGGGACTTCCCGGAAGGCACACAAAATTCTCTAAAGAATTCCAATGTTTGCTTGTCCTTCATCAACAGGCATAGGGGCCAGTTTCCAGGGGTTGACTTATTCCACATTTAGAACTATTCTAAATACATGAAGCTCACGAATCCTAAATCGCACTGCCTAAGCCCCGGGGAGATCGAGTCCACGCTCGAGAAAGCCGGCGTGCAGCCCACGGCCCAGCGGATCGCGATCTGTCGTTATGTGCTCTGCCAGGCGGAGCACCCCACGGCCGAGGACGTGAAAAATTGGGCAGACAAGAACTTCCCCAAGATGAGCCTGGCCACGGTCTACAACACCCTCAACCTGTTGGTGAAGGCTGGTTTGCTGAAAGAGGTGCGCTTTCCGCATTCGGAGAAAGCCATCTACGACAATAATCTTTCCATTCACCACCATTTCCTGGATGAGGGCTCCGGGGAAATTTTTGACCTCAACCCCGAGGAAGTGAAGGTGGAGTCTAAGCTCAAAGGGAAGTTTGAAGTCAAACAAGTAGAGGTGCTTTTCCGCGGCCGCCTACGCGCTTAAAAAAAATTTGGCCCGTGTTTAGAATAGTTCTAAATATAGGCAGGTTCTAAACAACAAAGAAAGAAGGAGAACATATGAGTCGTTTAGCTAATATCGGAGAACAGTTTCCCCAGTTTCGCGTGCCCTCCGTGGTTTCGCTCGAGAAGGGCAAAGAGTTTCGCGAGATCGCCAATGCCGACCTCAAGGGCAAATGGAGCGTGGTCTTTTTCTGGCCGCTCGATTTCACCTTCGTCTGCCCCACCGAAATCGCGGAGTTCAATAAGGAGCTGAAATCCTTCCAGGCCCGCGAAGCCCAGGTGTTCGGTGTGAGCACGGATTCGCAGTTTGTCCACCTGGCATGGCGAAACGCCCACCCCGATCTGAAGAACCTCCAGTACCCGATGCTGGCCGACAATAAGAAGGAGCTCTCGGAAGCCCTGGGCGTGTTGCATCCCACGGAAAAAGTGCCCCTGCGTGCCACCTTCATCGTGGACCCCGAGGGCGTGATCCGTCACGTGAGCGCCTATGACCTGAACGTGGGCCGCAACGTGAAAGAGATCCTGCGCACCCTCGATGCCTTGCAAACCGACGAGCTTTGCCCCTGCAATTGGGAAAAAGGCAAAGAAACTCTGAAAGCCTAAGGAGCGTCTATGAAGGAATTCCAATCCCCCCTGTCCGCGCGCGAGACCACCATCGCGCGCGACCTTAATCTCAACCTCGAGCGCCTGCTTAATGGCGGGCAGCTCGACCCCAAGGAGGGCTACCTCGCCCTGCTCGCCACTGCGCGGGCGGCTGGTTATGCGGAGCTAGCAAAAGAGGCGCGGACACAGCTCGAGGCCTTGGGCCTGAGCGCCGTGGAGATCCAGGAGGCCGAGGAGAGCGCTGCGATCATGGGCATGCTCAATACCTACTATAAATTCCGTACGTTTATTGGACGGGTTGGGGAAGAAAAGCTCAATGATTACCGCCAAGCCGGCCTGCGCATGACCTCGCTGGCACGACCGACCTTGGGCAAGGAGACATTCGAGATGCTAGCCTTTGCGGTCTCGGTGCTGAATGGCTGCGAAAGTTGCGTGGCGTCGCATGAGAACGTGCTGCGCGAGGCGGGGGTGGGTGCGGAAAAAATCCACGACTTGGCACGCATGGCATCTGTGGTAAAAGCACTGAAGACCCTGAGCGAAACCCCCGCATAATCCAAGGAGACCATATGGAAAAAGTAAATATTGGAATTTCTGAGTCCGACCGCAAATCGATCGCCGAAGGGTTGGCGCGTTTGCTGGCCGACACCTACACCCTCTATCTCAAGACGCACAACTTTCACTGGAACGTGACCGGCCCGATGTTCCGCACCCTGCATATCATGTTCGAAGAGCAATACACCGAGCTCGCCACGGCCGTGGACACCATTGCCGAGCGCATGCGCGCGATCGGACACTACGCTCCGGGCTCCTACCGTGAGTTCGCCAAGCTCTCTTCCATTCCCGAGGCCGATGGAGTGCCCGCCGCGGAAGACATGATTCGCCAGCTTGTGGAAGCTCAAGAGACCGTGGTGCGGACGGCCCGCTCGCTCTTCCCCGCTGCCGACAAAGCCGCCGATGAAGCCACCGCTGATCTTCTCACCCAGCGCATGCAGCTGCACGAGAAGACCGCCTGGATGCTGCGCGCTCTGCTCGACAACAAATAGAATTTTGCCGCGATTCTGGGAACCCAGGCGGGAGACCGGCCTGGGTTTTTTTTATTGGCGCGCGCTTTGCACCAGCCTGCGATGGACGCCGCCCCATTGCGCGGTACTACAAAGGAGATTCATATGATCTGGGCACTGATTGTGGGTTTGGTAGTGGGCGCGATTGCAAAATTTTTGATGCCGGGGCGCGATCCCGGTGGATTTATCGTCACCATGCTGCTCGGCGTGGCTGGGGCAGCTTTGGCCACCTGGCTGGGTTCCGCGATGGGGCTCTATCGGGCGGAGGACCAAGGGGCCGGCGTGATTGCCTCGATCTTAGGCGCCATGTTGATTCTCTTTATCTACCGCGCGGTGGTGGGCAGAGGCTCACAACTGCCACGCTAGGCGTGAAAAAGCCCCTCTTCTTGCGGAGAGGGGCTATGTTTTATTTGCCTTTTAACGAGCGCGGAAAAATAAGTCCGACGAGCGTACGGGCATTCCGCGGCGGATGCGGACGTCTATACTTTGGAGCTGGGGCAAGGAGAAGACAGTGCCATCTGTCGTCACGCAACGTGCTTCCCGGCTGCTGATGCTAAGCACAGCATCCATTCCACGTATTCCGTCGGCCTCTATGCCATCACTTAGTTCAATGTGGACGCCATTCTCCAGAGCCCTGTGGTTCTCCGTCAGAGTACGGTTCCTATTAAAATAGTACCATAGTTCGCATATGCTTCCCTCTGGGAATTCTTGGCCTATACCTCCACCTGCGTCTACGCCTGCAGTTAGGGTGAAATAAATTTGGCTGTAGTAGGAGGCGCTTTGCGATACGGAAAATGTGGCAGCAAGGATTTGGCTCTTAAAAATTTTTTCTAGGACAAGATTTAATCCCTCTACGATCTTGGGCTGTATCCAATGCGTTTGCGATTCGTACACTTGCAAACGATGCATATCTGCCCTCCACATTGCGGTGTTCCGTGCGTCTGCTTCACGTATTACGGCTGCTTCACGTTCTTTTCTAATGCGTTCGGCTTCTTCATGGGCCTGGATGCGATTAGCGAAAGCTTCTTGGAGGTTTACGGTCTCGTTTTCTACGGCCAGGACCGGTAGGGAGAAGGCTAAAAAAAGAAAAACAACTTTCATAGTGTCCTCATAGGGAAAAAGGGGTTTATTGCGAGGCAATGTACGCTATGCGTCATATATTCGCAAGGGAATACAGCTGCCGCACTAGGCGTGAAAAAGCCCCTCTTCTTGCGGAGAGGGCTATGTATTCCTCAGCTTTTTTTATCTAGCGAGCATGGGGAAAAATGCGTCAGACGAGCGCACGGGGATTCCGCGGCGGACACGCACATATACACTAT
>JAKFYM010000215.1 GCA_021730855.1 Bdellovibrionales bacterium | reverse complement strand
AGTTGGCTCAGGCGCTCGGCAAAGCCCGGTCGCCTCTCTTCTAGTAGCGGCAATACCTGCAGCCGCAGCCAATTCCTCTCGTATTTAGGGCTGGCGTTGGAGGAATCCTCCCTCCACTCCAGATTCCATTGTGTTGCGGCTAAGCGAATTTCTTGGCGGCTCAGCGGCAAAAATGGCCGAATCTTTTTGCCCTGCACGGCGGCCATGCCTTGGAGGCCGTCGAGCCCACTGCCCCGTAGGAGGCGCAGGAAAATGGTTTCGGCCTGGTCGTCGCGATGATGGGCTAAAAAGACACGATCCGCGGCCGGCAGGGCAGCAAAAATAGCCTCTCGCCTGGCGCGGCAGGCTGCTTGGCTGGGCCGCTCCTTGCCCCAGACTAAGGAATGCCCGGAAAAAGCAAAACCGCGCTTCTGCGCCGCCCTTTCGACAAAGAGAGCATCTTCTTTGGATTCCTGGCCGCGGAGATTGTGGTTCACATGCAGGACAAGAACATTTTTTAAGGCCATGCGGGCGGCCGCTTCTAGGAGCGTCATCGAGTCCAAACCGCCGGACACAGCTAAGACTAGGCGCCCATCCTTGGGCACATGAGGCAAGACCGCAGTGAAGGCCTGGAGGATTTTGCGCATACGCTCTTCATCACCCAGGCCCCTTGGGGCGGTCAATAAAATTAGACGAGAGACTCTAGGTCTTTGAGCAGCAGCTGCTCATGCCCCTCGGGATTGACCTTGGTGTACACTTTCCGGAGCACGCCTTGGGGATCGATCACGAAGGTGGTGCGATCCCAGTACATGGTGCCCTTGTATTCGCTCTGTCCCACCTGGGCCGCTTGGAGCAGCTCTCCTTGGGGGTCGGCGAGCAGTTCCACCGTGAACGAATACTTATCACAGAAGTTCTTGTGCGAGGCCACGTCGTCCTGGCTCACGCCCACGATCTTCACGCCCATTTTGTCGAATGCGGCTTTTTGCTCCGTAAAAGATTTCCCCTGTAGCGTGCAGCCCGGGGTGTCGTCCTTCGGGTAAACATAAAGCACGAGCCAGCTGCCGGCATAGGTGGCGAGATTGCGGTCCTTGCCGTCCTGATTTTTCAAATGGAAGCTAGGAAATTTTTGGCCCTTGTCGATCATGATGCTCCTTAGTTGGGATTCGTATTCATTTTGGTCAGCCAGATATGAATGACCGAGAGGAGCTTATCTGGATCCACCGGTTTGGTCACGTAATCAGATGCCCCAGCGTCCAAAGCCTTCTCTCGATCGCCCTTCATCGCCTTGGCCGTGAGCGAAATGATCGGCAGCGAGCGGAACTGCGGGATTTTGCGAATCTCCTGCGTGGCCGTCAAGCCGTCCATTTCGGGCATCATGGTGTCCATGAGCACGAGGTCCACGCCAGGGTTCTCTTCCAAGAGCTTGATCCCGGCTCGGCCATTTTCCGCATGCAGCACCCTGATCTTCTGGGATTCCAGGATGCTATTGATGGCGAAGATGTTTCGAATGTCATCGTCCATCACCAAAATGGTTTTTCCCGAAAAATCCACATTGGCGGGAAGCTCGGGGATCTCACTATTGTTTTCCGTGGCGGAGGCGGAATCTCCATGCTGTTCACCGCGGGCCGCTTCCGGACCCGTATAGTTCTGCGGCAAGTAGAGCGTGAAGGTGCTGCCTTTGCCCGGAGAGGAATTGACTTCGATCCAGCCGCCGAGGAGACGAGCGATCTCGCGGCTGATGGTGAGCCCGAGGCCGGTGCCCCCATACTTGCGGCTGGTGGTTCCGTCGGCCTGCTGGAAGGCTTCGAAAATCAGGTTCTGCTTGTCGAAGGGAATGCCGATCCCCGTGTCCTTCACCGCAAACCCCAGCACGGGCTGTGAAGGATTCATGGCCGACAAGGCGTTCTTGTCTCCCGGCTGCACGAGATAGATCGATAGATCCACCCGCCCTTGCTCGGTGAACTTGAAGGCATTGGAGAGAAGGTTCTTGAGGATTTGGTTCAAGCGATTGAGGTCGGTGAACATCTCTGGCGGCAAGCCCTCGTCCGTCTTGACCTCGAACTCGAGGCCTTTCTGGGTGGCGATATGCCGGAAGGTCTGCTCCACGTAATCGCGGATGCCACGCACTTCGATCTTTTTCGGATGGATCGGCATTTTGCCGGCTTCCACTTTGGAGAGATCGAGGATTTCGTTGATCAAGCCCAAGAGATCGTTGCCGGAGTCGAAAACGGTCTTGGCGAACTTCACCTGCTCGGGCGTGAGGTTGCCCGCCTTGTTCTCGGCCAGCATCTTGGAGAGGATCAAGAGGCTGTTGAGTGGAGTGCGGAGCTCGTGGGACATATTCGCCAAGAATTCCGACTTGTATTTGGAGATGAGCTGCAGCTGTTCGGCTTTTTCTTCCACCGAACGAGAGGCCATTTCCACCTCTTGGTTCTTGATCTCGAGCAACTTGGCTTTTTCGTTGAGCTCGCCCGCTTGCGCTTCGAGTTCGGCGTTGGAACGCTTCAGCTCCTGGAGCAATTCTTCGGTTCTCATCGAAGAGGAGATCATGTTCAGGATCACGCCGATGGAATCCATCAGCTGGTCGAGGAAACTCAGCTGGTTCTGGCTGAATTGTTTGAACGAGGCCAGCTCGATCACGGCCTTGGTGTCGCCCTCGAAGAGCACGGGTAGCACCACCACATTCCGCGGCGGGGCCTCGCCAAGGCCCGACTGGATGTGGATGAAGTTCTCCGGCACATCGGTGAGCAGGATGCGTTTTTTCTCAAACGCGCACTGGCCCACGAGGCTCTCCTTCACGCGATAGGAGGTGGAGAGATTGCGACGATTGGTGAAACCATAGCTCGCGATGAGGTTGAGGATCACATCGTTTTTGTCCTTGGTGGTCTCGGCCATGAAAAACGCGCCATGGTGGCCATCGATGAGCGGAGTGAGCTCCGACATGATCAGCTGGGCCACCGACACGATATTCCGCTGCCCCTGCATCATGCCCGAGAACTTCGCGAGGTTGGTTTTTAGCCAATCCTGCTCTTGGTTTTTGTTCGTGGTGTCTTTCAAGTTCGAAATCATCTGGTTGATGTTGTCTTTGAGCTGGAGCACTTCCCCTTGGGCTTCCACGTTGATGGATCGGGTGAGGTCTCCTTTGGTCACTGCGGTGGAAACGTCGGCGATGGCGCGTACCTGCGAGGTGAGGTTTCCGGCAAGTTGGTTCACGTTGTCCGTGAGCTCTCTCCAGGTTCCGGCCGCGCCGGGCACCTTGGCTTGTCCGCCGAGTTTTCCTTCGATGCCCACCTCTCTGGCCACCGTGGTCACCTGATCAGCAAAGGTGCGAAGCGTATCGGTCATGGAGTTGATCGTCTCGGCGAGCGCGGCCACCTCCCCTTTTGCTTCGAGCACGAATTTTTGGTTGAGGTCGCCGTTAGCAACGGCGGTCACCACTTTCACGATCCCGCGCACTTGTTTCGTTAAGTTCGAGGCCATGATGTTCACGTTGTCCGTGAGATCTTTCCAGGTGCCGGCCACCCCGGGCACTTTTGCCTGGGCGCCGAGTTTTCCTTCGATGCCCACTTCTCTGGCCACCGTGGTCACCTGATCGGCGAAGATCCGCAAGGTGTCGGTCATATTGTTGATCGTTTCGGCGAGAGCGGCCACCTCCCCTTTTGCTTCGAGCACGAATTTTTGGTTGAGGTCGCCGTTGGCGATCGCGGTCACCACTTTCACGATCCCGCGCACTTGCTTCGTCAAGTTCGAGGCCATGAAGTTCACGTTGTCTGTGAGGTCCTTCCACGTACCCGAGACGCCCTTCACCTCGGCCTGGCCGCCGAGCTTTCCTTCGGTTCCTACTTCTT
>JAKFYM010000349.1 GCA_021730855.1 Bdellovibrionales bacterium | reverse complement strand
CGCGTGTCTTTGCGTTGGATGATTATTTTGGCATTTGGAACTGTGGGTTGCGCTTCGATCGAAGCGCAGATGGAACAAAGTCGCGATCCCGCGGCCGCCCAACCTGTTAACGCGTCGGCATTGGAGTCGCCCTCGGAGATCGATAAGATCTTGGAAGAGACGAACCCCGTGCTTTCAGAAACCTCCGGCGAAGGGGGCGAAAAAATTCCCCTGCAAATCCCCATCGAGATCAATCGGAAGGTTGCCGAGTGGATTAAGTTTTTCACGGAGCGCGACCGCGAGCGGACACAGAGATATTTAGAGCGTGGCGAAGCCCTGCGATCCCATATCGAACAAATGCTCAAAGAGAACGAAGTCCCCGCCGAGTTGTACTACCTGGCGATGATCGAAAGCGGATTCGTGACCCATGCCAAATCTCGAGCGAAGGCTGTGGGCGTTTGGCAGTTTATGCCGGGCACAGGAAAAAATTATGGCCTAGCGGTGAACCAAAGTGTGGACGAGAGGCGCAACTGGATTAAATCTACGGAAGCCGCTGCAAGTTACCTAAAGGACCTGAACAACGTGTTCGGCTCCTGGTACTTGGCTTTGGCCGCGTACAATGCCGGAGAGCATCGCATCGTACGATCGATCATGAAAGGCAAGACGCGGGATTTCTGGGCGTTAGCTGAGGGGGGATTGCTTCCAAAAGAAACGCTGAACTACGTGCCGAAATTTTTAGCCGCCCATATTGTAGGCAAGAACTACCGTCGCTTTGGCTTTGAGGTGAAGGTGCCCGAAGAGGAGCGCTGGGAGCCTTTTGAGACGGTGAGCGTGCCCTCAGGAACGAAACTCTCCGATATGTCTAAGACCACGGGAGTGCCGATCGAGGTCCTACAGCGCTGGAACTATGATTTGCTCAAGGGAGTAACGCCTTATTCGAAAACGGGAACGGTGGACATCTATATTCCCAAAACCGAAGTGGCAAAGTTCGACACCTTTAAGGACGCGATTGCGAAACTGAAGCGCTACAAAACCGCGGGTGATGACCAGCGTGTTTATGCCAGTGCTGGACGCGATGGCCGCACCTATGATGTGTATGTGGTTCGTCGGGGCGACAACCTCAGCACCATCTCGCGTCGGCTAGGAATGTCGGTCCGCACCCTGATGAAGATCAATGGAATTCGTCGTGGACGCATCCACCCCGGCCAACGCCTGCGCTACTACAGTGCTGCTTCCACAGCTAGAGCCAAAAAGCAGGAACAGATACGGGATGTGGCTTCCAGCGAAAGCGAAACCAAGAAGAAGAACTAAGATGGCGATCACCCTCTACCACTATTGGCGTTCTAGCGCTTCTTGGCGCGTGCGCTGGGGGCTAGAGTTAAAGAAAATCCCGCATCAGAAAATTGCGGTGGATTTGCTCACGAGTGCCGAAAAACAAAAAGAATACTTAGAAAAAAATCCATCTGGATATGTGCCTTGTCTCGTGGTGGATGCGCATCCGCCGCTGGCGGAATCGTTGGCCATCCTTGAGTGGCTAGAGGAAAACTACCCTGAGCCATCGTTTTTCCAGGGGGATAGCTTCGAGCGCGCGCTGATCCGGCGTTTGGCGGAGACGGTGAACTCTGGCATCCAGCCCCTGCAGAACCTTGACGTCACACGCAAGCTCTCTGAGGACAAAACCAAACAAGCGGAATGGATCCAGCACTGGGTGATACGCGGCCTTGGCGTGTACGAGGCGATTTTGCGGGAGGCGGGACGGGATCGGACAAAGTTTTCTGTGAGTGATCAACCTACCCTGGCTGACCTCTGCTTGATCCCGCAGGTATACTCGGCCCATCGCTTCCAGGTGGATATGAAATATTTTCCCCGTTGCCAAGCGATCTATGAAGCGGCTTTGGCCACGCCCGAATGCGCCGCTGCTAGGCCAGAGGCTTTTCAGCCAAAAGCCTAAGCCCTCGCTTTTTGCGACCGGCGCTTAGACGGTAAATTTATTCTCATGCACGATCGTGAGCAGGGTTTCCAGCACGCGGCGGGATTTTTTTCTTAGCTTCATCTTGCTCGGCCGTGCTTGCTGGTGATGGATGAACGCTTCCACGATGCGGTGAAATTCCTTACGGCTGAGTTGTTTGCGTTTTTCGAGCAAATGATCCACCACGTTCAAGATTCCATCGCCGGTGGCATAGTCCAGAGAGTTTTGCTGGCTGGCGCGCATCGCGGCTTCGAGCAAGGCGCGTCGGAGGCTGCGGCCAGAGTTGGCCGCTTTTAAGATCTCCATATAGAGAGATTGGAAACGCTTCACGTGTGGGCCGTAGTAGTCCACAAGCTTCATTTCCTTTTTGGTGAGATAGGGCGTCTGCATGATCTCTAGGAAGGCAGGCACCTCTAGGGCGTGTTCATCGAGCAGCAGCTGCCGTGGAAGCTCACGAAGTAAGGCATGGGCGGCAAAAATTGCGGGATTGTTCACGCCGTCTGCCGTGGCACGCATTCCACGCCTACTCTCTTTTCGTTCAAAAAAGCGGAACGTTTTTTCGTAGTTTTGCACAAGCTTCGGGTGTTTATGAATGAGATGCAGGCTTTGCTTTTCACTGAGGCCGGTGCGTTGGAGGAGGAAGCGTTGCTGCGATTCACGGAATTTTCGATCGAAGGTTTTCAGGAAAGAGCTGGAAGCAAAGGCGTGGAAGTCCTTTTTTTCTCCCGTACGCACGAAATGCACCATTTGCACAAAGGTCTGCACGAGGTGACGCGCCTTGGTTTTTTGTTCCTTGAGGTTGGTAGAGAAGCGATTCACATCGTCGTAGCGGTAGCGATGGTGGCAAAGGCCAAACTGACGGATGGAACCGTAGTCGATGATGCCTCCGCCCATGAGCATATTGTCGCCGTCCCAGTCGAGCCAGCAGAAAATATATTCGTCCTCGAGGCGGGCCGTGAACTCAGCGTACGATCGGGCCACCTGGCCCAAGAAGACATCATATTTATCCGCTTCGCGAGCCGGCGCTCCATCGCGATTGTGGATTTGCTTGGCGATATGAAAATCCAAGGCGGATTTTAACATCAGTTGATTGCCCTGCTTTAGGTGCAAAAAAAGATGCGAGGGGCGGAGCAGATTTTTAGCGGTCCGCACATTGATGCCATCGCCCGAGGGGCTTTCTAGCACCACGAGAGTGCGCTCAGTGAGAATGCCCCGTGCGTGAAAGGATTCGCTAAGAATGGCCGCTGTGAGGCCTTCATCGATATCGGCGAGCCCGGAGCCGTAGGAAACCTGGTTATCGCCTGTTTTTACGGGCCGGCCTTCCTGCACAGATCCGGGGCTGAGACGGGTCACTCCCGTGCCACAGCTGGAGACATCCCAGGCCGTGCCATTGGGAGCCAGGAACTGTCCATTCCAGATGCTGCGGCCGTCTCCGGACGTGGTGCCTGTTTTGCAGTTGTGCTGAAGTTGCAGGTAGCGGGTGGCCATATAGCGATGGGCTTTTAGGTCTTTCGCGGGATAGGTCTCGCCGGCCAGCTGGTCATGCTCATTGACGATGCGTAGGGCGAAGGTGCTGATAATGGCTTTTTCTAGTTCGGGGTTCAGCTCATTTGGGTGTTCTTTCGCAACTAAGCCCATTTCTTTGGCGAGGGCGAAGTTGAAGTACACAATTTTTGATTTCCTCAGGATACGGGCCTGGTACTCGATGAAGCCGTTAGGGACGGCGTACTTCCATGGGTGGTTGCCGTTGATCTGCTGGAAGCCTGGATAGGCGCCCGTAGGGGCGAATTCAGGCGCAAGTGCCTGAATTGCCACTAGATTCCAACGGTAGGAAGAAGGTTTCATAGCGATTGGATCGGCTGTTCACGCGGAAATGTTTAGGGAAAATGGGGGGTACACGGG
>JAKFYM010000098.1 GCA_021730855.1 Bdellovibrionales bacterium | reverse complement strand
ATCTCATGGGAGATCACGCCCATGGTGTATTCTTCATCCCCACGCAAGCCATTTAAATAAATAATATTTGCTTCATTGGAGTGCTGCTCGTATTTTGAAAAAGCTTCTTGCTCGGTCAGCTGGTCGAAGGCGTTAAAAAAGCCGTCGAACTCGTGATTTTTGTATTTACCCAAATCGGCAAAAAGCACGATCATGCGGTCGTTGGGGTTGATCACTTTTGGCAGGGGCGCAAACAGATCCTCTTCCAAGGGCACCATGCCTAGTTCAGGGAAGAGTGCGCCAGGAGGCGACTGCTTTTCCAGTCGCGCAAAGAGACGATCGACAAATCCGGGTTGGATGTTGGTGTTCCAGAGTTTATTTTCTACGTAAATCAAAGATCGTGGCCCGACAGCGCGGAGGGTGGCTGTGGCGCGGCGAAAAGCGGGAGGCATCACGCGGAGATCCCAAACCCAGAATTCTTTTTCTTGCTGGAGCGTGGGGGTTGGTTTGGCAAACACCACCGCTATGGCGGAAAAGAAAAAGAACACACATAAGGCCACGATTCGCCAATTTTTTGTCATCATGAGAAAATTCGTCTTATCGAGCCAAGCGCAAGTTGTCGAGCGCGAAGGCCGAAGACGCGGCGCATTTATTGAGAGGGAGAAAAACTAGGCGGGTAAGGGGCTCTGCACAAAACTCAAATAATGATTGAGCTCGCCAATCGACTCATAAATATCGTCGACAGCTCGGTGGCTGCCTTTTTTCTCAAACTTGATTTGGAATCTATCTTCAAACACCACTTTATAGCTCGTCACGTCAAGCATGCGGTAGTGGAGGCGCTTGGAAAGAAGCGGCATATAGGCATCAATGAATTTTCGATCCTGGCCAATGGAGTTGCCGGCAAGCAGCGGCCGCTCTTTGGCGGGGAAGTGGCGATCGATGAGCGCGAGCAATTCCTTTTCCACCACGGCCTCGGGCTTGCCCGTGGCTACGAGGGCCGTGAGCCCGCTCTTGCCATGGTTTTCCTTGCACCAGGCATCCATGGAGTCGAGGTGCTCAGGGCTTTGGTAGACAACGGCATGGTATTCTTCCAGAGTTTGGAATTTCCCGTCCGTGACCACGGCAGCCACCTCGAGGATGCGGCAGGACGCTACCTCGAGGCCGCTCATTTCCATGTCGACCCATAGATAGTTCATTTGGCCTTAGCGCTGTCGATCATGAGGAATACGGCATTGCGTCTTTCGATCTCATGCGCAAGTTCTTCTTTGCGCTGGGCATTGTCTTGGTAGAATTTTTCGATGGCTTCGATTTTTTGGCCACTATGTTTCACGATATCTTCGAAGTATTTGCGAAAATCTTCTTCGCTGGCCTGGATTTTTTCTTGCTCCACTACCTTCGGCAAGAGCAAGGCCACTTTCACTTCCCGTTCGGCACGGCCCTGAAAATCCTTCGCATGCTTGCGCATATAGTCCTGGATCAAACCATCGCCAAATTTTTGTTTGCGCAACATACCAGCCACTTCTTCGAGAATGTATTGCAACTGGCGCTGCACGAGGCTTACGGGCACTTCGATCGGGTTGGCTTCTAAAAAGGCGGCGAGCACTTCTTCTTCGGTTTGTTGGCGCTGCTCGGTCACCATTTCATCCTCGAGCGATTTGCGGATGCGAGCGCGCAAATCTTCGGCGCTTTCGGCCTGGAATTCCTTGGCGATCTCATCGGTCAGCTCGGGGTACTCTTTCTTTTTCACCTCATGCACGGTCACCGCATAGGAAACGGATTTCCCGGCAATGTCGGTATTGCGATAGTCGGCAGGATAGGTGACCTCGATTGTTTTCTGGTCGCCAGCTTTGGCGCCGAGGAGGCCATTTTGAAAGTCTTCGAGCGAATCTTTAGCGCCCACTTCGAGAAAGAAATTTTTGGCCGTAGCTTCCGGCAACGGTTTGCCATCCAGGTGGCCCTCGAAATCGATCACGGCCAGATGGCCCTTCGCGATCTGGGTGGATGGATCTAGGTTCACGAGCTCGGCCTTGGCATCGAGCAGGTTCTTGAGCACCACATTCACATCTTCATCCTGGATCTTGGTGTCTTTTTTCGTAACCGGCAGGCCTTTGTATTTTTTTAGGCTGACCTCGGGGATCAAATCCACTTGGGCGGTGTACTGGAGTGTCTCTCCCTCTCTCCACTCGTTGAGGTTGGTGCGGGTGACGTAAGGGTCGCCGGCGACACGCACTTTGTTCTCCACTGCAGCCTTGCGATAGGTTTCATTTACTAGCTGGCTAAACACATCGTGTAGAACATCCTCATGGTATTTCTTGCGAACCATATCGAGGGGCACTTTTCCGGGCCGAAACCCCGGCAGGGAGACGCGGCGCTGGAGGTTAGTGAAAGCGTCGTGCATTTTGGAGTGAACCACACTGGAATGCACATTCACTTCGAATTCGCCGAGAATCGAACTCTTTTGCGTGTATTTTACCTCGGGGACGGGGAGAAAATTCGTAGGATTGCTCATAGGGGCTTAGCATTAGCACAAATCGTTTGTCTTAAAAACCCGTTTTGCTAGACTTTATGTATATGAAATTCTTCCGAATTGTCCCCATTCTCTGCGCGGTGCTTTTGGTCGCGGCCTTGGCCACTTTTTCCGCCTTTGCCGAAGATTTGCCTCCTCCCATGGGGGAGGGCGATAGCCCGAATTTTTCCGAGCCCGCCCCGCAACCGGCTTTGCCAAGTGATGGCAACCTTGCCGACGAAGGCGCTCTGCCCGAACCAGGAGCCGGACCACAGGAAGGTGCGGGCAACCAAGTGAATACGCAAGCTCCCGAAGACGATGTTTTTTTGCCGGCCCCCTCGGGCCCGGGAAATTACAATGACGTGGCGATTCCAACCTCCCCCACGGTGGGTGGAGGGGTGAGCCAGTACGAGGCCTCCGACTGGGAATCGGCTATGTCCAAGCGCCCGATCTTCAGTTTATACCTAGGCATTGCGCAACGTTCGTATCCCGATTCATCGGTTCCTTTATTGGATCCCAATGGCGGTTCCACTGGCCAGAGTAAAATTCTTGATCCCGTGCGGGGGTACAATGTGGGGGCGTCGATCCGGGTCCTTAACCTGGGGCAGACGATTTTTCTGCATGTCTATGGTTCCGCCTCTTTTTTCAAATTGGGTGATGTGGGCAATTACGAAGGCATCAAGGATTTCACCTTGAATTATGGCCCGATGGTGGAGATTGGCCTGGGCCGCAGGATTTCGATCTTTGGCTCGCTGCTACAAAGGTCTAATAACCTCACGGGAGGACTGCTGGCCGGGCGAGGCACAGAGCCAACGCATTTAAACGGCATTGGCGAGGACTCTACCGTGCGTCCGGGACTTGGGCTGCAGTATGATTTTCACGTCATCCCTTACGGAAGCATGGGGCTGCATGCGCATGCGGAGCCAAATCTTATTTATTTAACACTCGCTTTTTCGATGGAGCCGGCCCCGCGCAGGCGCATGCAGCTGAACTTCGACGGAAATTAGAAGCGGTCTATTTTTCGTAGTCTACCGAATCCAGAAACAATCCGTGGGCGGGCGCCGTCATCCCGCTGGCCTGCCGGTCTTTTTGCGCGAGGATCTTAGCCACTTCGGCGCTGGCAATGCGGCCACGGCCCACTTCCACCACCGTGCCCACGATCGTGCGCACCATCTGCTTGAGAAATCCCCGACCACGCACCCGCACCTCGATCAGTTTCGCCTCGAACGCCTGATGGGGCATCCAGGGAGGGGTGTCGGGAGAGCTTGTGTCGTGCACCACGAGCTTGGCCTCGAGCAGCTCGCGGGTGGTGTCTAAGAGCGGGGTGCCGCGATTTTGAAAAGAGCGGAAATCATGGGTGCCCACCAGATT
>JAKFYM010000104.1 GCA_021730855.1 Bdellovibrionales bacterium | reverse complement strand
CATGGACGGGAACAAGCGCACCGGGGCTTTGACAGCCATCGCCTTTCTAAACCAACATGGACTTGATCTGCAATATCCTCTGGACGAGGAAAAAGATGTTAATGGATTGGCGGAGATTATCGAAAAGTGTGCTGCCAGCCAAATCGATCGAGACACTCTTATTGAATGGTTTGAAAATCACAAAGTGGCGATGGATTAGGTGCAAAGACTGCTAAATAAGTCACTGATGCAGGTGTAGTGTTCACTAAAAGATTTTCCATTTCACGCACTGCTCAGGCCCTGCCTCCCGTTCGTTTGATCAGTCCGTATTCTTCGAGCGTGGCGTAGATCACTTCACGCTCTTGCATACGCCGTTCACGCCACTTGATCGGCCGCGTCGCCACTTCACTTAAGCGCGCTGTGCACTTTTCATAAAACATTGCGCGATCCACTTTATGGTAAGCCACGGGCAGCTCAGCGTCCAACACGGCAGATGTTTTGTAGCCCTTGGAGGCTCTATGCCGGTTGTTGTTTAGCAGACTGGCGGCGCTTATAAGCTCGCTGGGAGCCTCGCAGAGCGCCTTGGCCTCCCGTATGCCCGCTTCAGCGGCACCGTTGTGCTGCGGCGTGCGCGGCAAGGAGAGGAGATGCACGACTTTGTTCTCCTTAAGCCACGCTTTCGTTCTCTGGTCGCAGTAAATGCTTCCCCTGTCAGTTCCGAGCACTAGTGGCAGCTCTCCACTTGCCTCCAGCGTGCGGATCACGCCCGGTGCATCACTGGTACCTCCCGTGCGGATCGCGCGGTAGGCGAGACTGCCACGATCTTTGATTACTTGCGCTTCGGCCGCTTCTCCTTGGTTTCGCTCTAAGAACGTTCCGTCCATCACCCAGATGGCTTCCCTCGCCAGCACCTCGGTGGATTTTCTCTGCTGCTCAATTCTTTTTCGTTCAGCGATGCGGCGCTTGAGTTTTATTTCTGCGACGTTTTTCTGCACGAGACGCACCGAGGCTCCCGGCAATGCGTTCGCTATAGCCCGCCAGCCGGGATTTCCTTGGCGAGCCATCTCACTCGCCACGCGCTGTTTTATTTCCTCGCACTTGGCCGGTCCAATGCGAGGGCGCCCAAGCTTTGGCTGCTTCTGCGCCCTCGCCGATCTTTTCCAGCGCTGGATTGTTTGCGGCGTAACCTCAAGGCCTCTCGCCAAGAGCTTAATCACGCCTCTATTTTTTGCTTCCTTGAGTGCCATTTTTCCGATGCTCACTGCGAGCTCCGGTCGGTATCTGGGTCTTCGCATTCTTCTCCTCCGGCGTCGCTTCCATCGGTATCGTCGCATCCCTGCAGCCCGGCATCGTGCGCAGCACCTGGATCAAGAGATCCTGCTGCCGGATCGTTTCCTCGAGCTGCTGGATTTTCTTGAGCAGAGCTTTCGGGTCTTCGTTCGGATTCATCGGAACTCCTTTCGCCCTGGTTTTCGGCTGCACCAGGAGTCCCGCTAGCATACCCGATGTCGCCTGCTGTGACAGCTGCCAGACCCTCAGCGGCGGGATATTGAGCCTCTTCGCCGCCTGGGTTTTCGTGACCCGCCCTGTCCAATATTCGAGGATCGCTATCCCCGATTCCTGCGCTCTCACTTTCTGCTCCTGACTGGCTAGATCCCATAGCGTCCGCACTGGCAGAGCAAATTTCGGCGGCGGTTTCATGGTCCGCTTTCTCGATGCCTTCCGTGATTTTCTCTCGTCTTTCTCTTCCGTTTGTTTCTCTTTCATTGGTTTCTCCTATTACGTGTTCGACCGACTCACATTTAATTTCGCGTGGTGCCTCCCCTGGCGTATGCAGCACGATTTTACCTTCCTCTCCGTGCATCGAGATTGCCCGGCCATCTATCTGGCCCACTAAAAATACCGGCGCCCTCGGGCGGTTTCCCGTGGCAAGCAGCACTTCGTTTTCGCTCATCGTGCGCTCGATCGCCTTTCGGATCTCATTCTCTACCCCAAAGAAACGATCCGCCGGCACAGCGTTGTCGATGCCCTGGTTGGGCCGGAAGTGATTGTAGTGATTAATAAAATGGCCCATGCGCGTTCGCGCATCGTCGAGGTCTACAGGAGATGCCCGCTCCCACAGCTCATCCTTCATCGTCTTCCAAAAACGCTCGCACTTTCCCACCGTCTGCGGATGGTGGCTCCTGGCCACGGAGTGGTGGATGCCTTGGCGTTTTAGAAGTTTTTGGAATTCGGATTTTCCTTTCCAAGAGAAGTACTGCCGTCCTTGATCGGAAAGTACGGCCTCAGGGCGTCCAAAACGCTGGATTCCACTAAGTAGAGCCTCGACAACAAAATCTCCGGTCTGCTTAAGGCCCACATTCCAGCCGACGATGTAGCGGCTACGATCATCCATAAACACAGTGAGATAACATTTGATCTGATGCTTCGTGAGCGAGAAGGAAGTAATGTCCGTCTGCCAAAGCTGCATAGCGCGCGCCATCTCGAAACGCCGTATTTTGTTCGCGCTACGCCTTCGCCGCCTCCGCGGCTGGGGCACCACCAAATTCTCTTCCTTGATCGTGCGATTGATAGTTCCAACCGCCGCGTCCACACCGCGAAATCGGTTAAGAAAGCCCTTCACTTTGCGTAAGCCAAAGCTTGGATTCTCGCGCTTCACCTGCGCGATTTCGTTTTTCAGCGCCTTCGGGATTCCCTTGGGGCCGCGCTTCTTGGGTGATTCGCCTAAGCTCGGGCGGCTTAAAGCTTTCGGGCCGCGGTCACGGTAAATCTGCGCCCAGCGAAGAAGCGTTGATTGGCCAACACCCCATGTCTTCGCAAAATCTTTCGCGTTCATGCCGCTCTTGAGAAATGCCTCGACAGCCTGACCTCTCATACTCGGGTCGACCGGGCCCATCGTGGAGCGCCCATCTATATTTTCGCCAGCGTCCCTTTTCCTGCGCCAGCCGCCAAAGGTGTCGTACTGAACCCCAGCCTGCCGGCAGAACTCCCTCATCGAAAGGCCCGACTTATCCCACTCTTTGAGAAGCCGCGCCCGATCCTTTGGTGTGTAGTTTTTTTGATTTCTCGCCATTCCGTTCTCCCTCGCTTGTGCGGGGAGGCAGAAGGCCTGGTGCTATGCGCAGAAATGGAACAGACTTTTGTTACACATTACAGTCGTCCACGATGAGTATCGGTTTTTTTCCCATATTTTTTGGCGTAAAATGTCGTACCGAATTTTAGCAGTGAGAACAAGAAAATGATCGATCTGCGCATAAAATCGAATCTATAAATATTATATTTGTCGGGTTTGTATACTGGCTATTTTTAGCTGCGGCACGGTCATAGACGACGAGGTCGTGAAGATTGGTCTTGCGTACAGAAGCTAGCAAGGTGGAGCCACGATAGAGGGCCCGCACAGGGTGTGGCCGTGGCGGTCAATAACTTGGAATCCAGTTAGCCGATTTATTGAGTGTCATCCAATGCGTGAGGAGTGAAACTTCTGCCTCAGAAATTGTCAATCCTGAAAACACAATGCCCCCATCCAATGTTTTAAGATGAGGGCATTATAGGATGCGACGATAAAATCGATCACAATTTGTCGATTTTATTCGCCTTCATCAATTTCTTAATGAACAGACAGCATCACCCTGCGGTTTTTCTTTCGGCCGTCAGCAGTTTTGTTGGTCATCAAAGGACGTGCGGAGCCAAAGCCTCTGGCTGTCAATCGGTCGTCGGGAACTCCTGCGGCGATGAGTGCGTTACGAACCGAATCAGCTCTGCCTTGGGAAAGATCCAAATTCTTTTTCGCGTTCCCACTGGAGTCGGAATGCCCCTCCACAAGGCCGGAGAGCTTGCTCTCAATGAGGATCTTCGCTACTCGCTGAATCTCCGCATTATATTGCTT
>JAKFYM010000071.1 GCA_021730855.1 Bdellovibrionales bacterium | reverse complement strand
GCGTGGCACTGATCTGCCTTCAAGTAAATGAAGAATATGAGTATCTCACGCCTAATGAAAAGCTAAGGCGGTTTCTTGTTCTCTCGATTTCTTTCGCTAAAGCCAGAAAAATAGGAGAGGGGCGGCTGGAATGAAAGGCAAATCTCAGTTTTCTCGCTGGGTGCACCTTGTGTACCTCACGGAAGAAATGAATCGCTTGATTAAGGAGCGACAGGTCTCTATTGAGCAGCTGCGAATTTATCTTGCAAGCATCGATGAAGCATTTAGTGACTTAGAAGATCCCGTTGCTGAATTTCCCTGCTTCGCATTGTTGCGGTTTTGCAAAGAATTTTCTAACTGCTTGGAGGAATTACAGATCGAACAAGCCGAACGAACAATGGTTGCTGGACGGAAATGAGAGCTTCCCTAGCGCTTTCCGATCGGCGGAGCCTTGTCTAGAAGCGGTCTATTTTTGAGACCGCTTCCAATAGTAAATGTCTAGTTTTAGAGGAGATTTTATGAAGTCAGCAGTATTGGCGGTAACCCCAACATTGAGCGAAAAACCAGTGGAACTGAAGAGGCTGTGCAGGCAAATCAGGGAGCTTCAGAATCGCGGGCTTTTAGGCTCGGTATCGATCGCCTCGGTGATGCACCCGGATCTATATCCGTATCCTGCCAGCTACTATCAGCTCATGAAATTTGGGTTAACACATCAGAATCGGGAGCGATTGGAGTCTTATATGAGGAAGTGGTTCAAGTTTGGCAAGGTGCACATGCTTTCCACGCCTAGTTCGGAAAACGCAACTCTAGCCGAAAGGCTCTCCGATTTCGCGAGAAAGCGGCAAGCGGAGGTATTGGTCGTGAACCAATCGGGGGCTCGCGGGTGGATAGGGAAATTGTTTAGTCGCGTCGCTGAGGCGACCGCGTTCTCGGCCGCCCTGCCCGTTCTCGTGCTTAATTCCGACCATGAGGAAGAGCTCGCGAGCTCGGAAGCCAGAATCTTATTCGCCATTGATCCGCAAAGCACGCCCTCTGACGCAGAGCTAGGATATGTAGTCAATGCGGCCAAGCTGATGGCAGCCGAGGTGCATTTACTATATGTGAGGCCCGCAAACCGATCCTTCGCAAAAAAACTTCGGGAGCGACTCCCTGCGAGCACAGCAATGAGGGAGTTAAGGCGTTTAGAGACTTATTTCCGAGAAAGGGGCGTTCGTGGGCGATCGGTAATGGTCGAAGAGGACGAATCGGTTGCCAGCGCGATCGAGCAATACGCCGAAGACAATCTGGTATGCTTGTCGGTTGTTACCTCGCCCGTGAGGCCTTTCTTCAGGAAATTTCTGCTAGGGTCTACGGTGAAGCGGTTGCTTAGAGTTAGCAAACGACCGGTATTCGTATTGCGGGTGACGGCCGCGGCCAAAGCTGCCGCCAAAGCCGCCGCTTTGCTCGGCCTCTCGGCCGGGCAGCAGATCGATTGGATAATGCCGAATGGCAAAGTTCAATCGCTCGAGCTGGGTTCGGTGGAGAACCAGAAAAAGTACAGTGAGCATAGGCTCGCTGCCTAGGGGAAGCCCGGGATGTTTCGTTCTGGGCTTCCTTTTTGATCGTAGAGTCGAAATTGAGTCAATATGATCCTTATGACTCTCGAGGCAGAGAGAATGGTAGTGACACTATAAACGAAGTGCCTAGGCCCGGAGCGCTTTCTACAAAAATGCGTCCACCATGAGCTTCCACGATCCCTTTGACCAAGGTCAATCCGAAGATCGCGATTCACCACGCCGAGGCCTACGGTGGCGCTGTCAAACAGAGCATCCAGAACCGCAACTCATCCAGGGGCTCTAGGTGGGGAGACGTATCCTTCTGCGCGTGACCTTCGATAGTTCGATCGGGTCTATGCTGGTTCAATTAGGCCTTCTTTGATTTTTTCTTCTCCCTTCATACCTCTCCGTAGGGTTCACAAATAGGGAGTCTTGCGAACCAAGAGTTCCAGAGCAGAGGTGAGGCATTTTCCCAAGTAGAAATGACTGCATGATGGGATCACTTGGCATGGAAGTCGCAAAAATCGCAAAAGTCTCACTTTCTAAGTAGCGTTTTTTATGAAATTTTTCAGCAGAAACAAATTCGGCCCCCTGCAGGCACTATTGCTCAAGTAAATGAGCTGCCTTAAACTTCTTTCCAAGCCAAATAGAGAAAAAGGTAGTAGCTGAACAACTAATGACAAAACCCTATGGGCATCAGAATACATCTTATTTAGCCGCTGGAGGCGAAGTAGGGCTTCGCGTCTTGGTAGAACGATTTTACGAAGAGATGGACAAGCATCCAGAGGCAATGAAGATTAGAGAAATGCACAATGCGGATCTGACCGAGGTCAAAGATAAGCTTACGCGATTCCTTTGCGGTTGGCTTGGTGGCCCGAAACTTTACCAGGAAAAGTATGGGTCGATAAATATTCCACAATCTCATGCTCCTTTTCCGATCGGACGATCAGAGCGAGACGCTTGGCTTTTATGCATGCAACGAGCCGTGGACGCTCAGCCATATGATGAAGAATTTAAGGTCTATTTAATGAAGCAGCTTTCTATTCCGGCGGAGCGCGTGAGGAATCGCGATTGAAGGGGATCGCTAAAGTTTTCTTTGTTTGAAATTGGAGGCCGTTTCTTTAACCTTTAGGCAGAAAGGATGGTTCAAAATTCGCTCTGCTAATGCGGCTGACGAATTAGGGAATTCGGCCAATCTCACCAGCTCGATGCTTTAGAAAATAAGATTGGCCGTTGTAGTGTATCGAAGTGAAATGGGATTGGCTGGTGAGCCATCTTCCGATGGAATAGGCCACGTCTATAAGTTTCACGTCCTGCTGTTGCATCTTCCCTGGCAAAGGAGGAAGCCGGCTGGTAAGCACCAGATGTCCTCCGCTCGGCGCATTCCTATATATCCAGTCAAGGAGGTGTGCATTTATAAGAAATCGGTCATCCCCGGGCCCAAACCAGCGAAATTCATCCACACGTTCCAAAAATCTTTCTGCCGGCAGCACGATGGTTTTCTGGGAGCGCGTGAGGGCATCAAGAAGCTTTCGCCTACCGATGCGGTGTCCACTATGACCCTCCTTAAATTCCGGCGGCGGGAACTCTGCGCTTCTTAGCACCTGATTTACGATCTGCTTTTCAGTTGCTTGGCGTTCCTCTTGTGAAAAGAAAACGACCAAGCCAAAACGTATTTTCATCCAGCTTCCTCCAATAGAGAAAGATCAAGAGGAATGATTTTGACCATCACAGTGGGAAAGAAATCAATGCCCTTATACGTGGCTATGAACGAGTAGGATATATTTGAACTATCGTCTACCGCGCCGAGGAGTTCCACGCGCGAAAGGTGAGTTCGCTTCAAGACGATCTCTGGCAGAGTATAAGTAGTAGAGAAGAGCCGCTTGAGGCGATCCGAATACCTGGATTTTTTGTCTGTGAGAAAAATGAATTTATGCTGCTGGAAGTGAATTCGGTGGTTTGCGTAGAAGTGGCAAAACTCGTTTAGGTAAAACAAAAATTGCCGCAACTGGAGGGGAGCGCCTGAGGCTTTATTTTCGAGGAGAAGGCAGGTTTTTCCTGGTTCCATAAAACAAGCATCCGATTTAGCGCCGCCCTTCTTTTTTAATTCTCTGGGGCAGGGGGCCACGGGAGGCTCGTCCAGTGCTTGCCACAAGCCACGGTATTTAGGGTGCGCGGGTTGGGAGAGAATCTCCGTTATCCTTTTCGTCAGTAAGGCTTCTCTTCTCATTTGCGCTTTCGAGATAAATTAACGTTCCAGCCTCGAGACTCTAGTTCATCTACTAGTTGCTCCACGGAAAGATCGGACGCCTTTATCGCCACTTTTGAGTGGCTCGCAAGGGCTTCGAGTTTCTTAAATGTCCTAGAGGGGATGCGTCC
>JAKFYM010000184.1 GCA_021730855.1 Bdellovibrionales bacterium | reverse complement strand
GGTGCCTGTGGGGCGATTTTCATCTGCCATGCAAAAAGCATCGGCTCCGGCTAGCCCATTGCCACTCATGCTGCCGTCGATGGAATCCCGAGTGGTGAAAATCCGCAAGGTCGTGGTCTCTTCTTTTTCGGCCGGAGGCGCATCGGGAAAGCCCAGCTGTATGCCGCAGGCGGTGAGAGAAAAGCTCAGGAGAATGAGGGTGATTTTCAAGAAATTCATGCGGATTTTTAACATAGCAGTGGAAGTTTTTTCTCGTAAATGAGTACCTCATAACCCCCTTGGAAAGAGCGCTCATGCGTGTCCACAAAACCTATTTTCTGCCAAAACGGGAGCACATTGGCATTCGTGGCCAGGATGCCAATGCGGATTGTGTCTACGCCCGGCCAGCTACGCACGATAGCCTCAATTTTTTGGTAAGCCTGCATACCAAAGCCCCGCCCCTGAAATGACTCCGCAAACAAAAGCAGCCCTAGCATAGCCGTTCGTGCCTGCGGGAAACCGCAGATTAGGTCCACGCAGCCAATCATCTGGCCCTCGAGGTAAATCCCGTACACGAATTTATCCTCATAGGTCATGCCCGGCGGGAGGGCCGTGACCATCGCATCTACCGCTCGCGGGCCGGGGGGGCGCCCCGAAATTCGTAAGGAATAATCCGGGGCGTCTTCGAGGACGCGCTGGACGGCCAGAAACTGTTCGGGAGAAGCTTTGAGGGGACGAAGGTCAAGCATAGGAAAGTTTAAAACCTAGCGGCCGAGGAACACAACAGAAACTGGCCCCTTTGCCTGTGGATAAAACACAAAAATTCCAATGATTTTGCGAATCTATGGCACTGAGCTCGGGGCCCCCGCCAGAAAAGGAAATTCTCTTTCCAATTCAATCACTTGGCTCCATTTATCCACAGGCATGTGGGCCAGCTTTAAGATTTCCCAGGGAAAATGCCGATACCTAAGTGATGAAAAGCACCAAAGCGCAGAGCCTGGTCAAGCGACTCGTGGGCGGAAAACTATCGGAAATGGCCACCTATTCCGACCTTTTCCAGAAGACCAACGATGCCATCTTTCTGCTCGATCTCGACAATAGCCAGGTGTTGGAATGCAATCCGGCGGCAGCTAAGCTCCTGGACACTCCAGACCTCGAAGGCCAGGATTTTCTCGCTTGGGCCACGCCCGATTCTCGCGAAATTTTAAAGAAACACTTTCAGTCCCTGCAAAAGGCCGATGCGCAGGAAACCTCCTTCGACCTTTCTTTCCTAAATAGAAAGAAAGAAGAAATCATTCTCGAGCTTTCCTCTGGGCGCCTGAAACTTGCCGACTATTGCGAAGTGATCCAAATCATCGCCAAAGATGTGACCGCCGAGCGCCACGCCACCCGCGCGCTTTTGGCCGCCAACGAGAAACTCGCCATTCTTTCGACCACCGACGAGATGACCAAGCTCTTTAACTTTCGCTATTTTAAGGCCGAGCTGGAAAAGGAACATACGCGCTCCCTGCGCCACAAAAAGCCCTACGCCATTATCCTTTGCGACATCGATCACTTTAAAAACTTTAACGACAAAAATGGGCACCTCGAAGGCGACGAAGCGCTACGCAGAGCCGCCGCCATCCTGCAGTCGCGCTCACGGCAAACCGATATCGTGGCCCGCTATGGTGGAGAAGAGTTCGTGGTGCTTTGTCCGGAAGTGGATGGCCAGCAAGCGCAAGTCCTGGCCGAAGCCCTGCGCAAGAATATTGCCAACGAAAACTTTCCTCACGGCGAAAAGCAGCCCCTAGGCCGCGTGACGATCAGCATCGGGGTGGCTAGCTTTCCGGCCGACAGCCGAGAGCCTGACGAGCTCCTTCGGCTTGCCGACCAAGCGCTCTACGAAGCCAAGGCCGGTGGACGCAACCAAGTAAGAGCCATTCTAAAAAAAGCAGCCTAAATTTTTCTAGCCTGACCGCAGCAACAAGAGGAAGAGTTGACATATTTTTCTCGTGGCTCTAGGCTCGGTGGGAATGAAGCAGTTCTTTTTTGTTTTTTTGCTTCTCTTCACTTTCGTGGCCTGGCCCACCGGCCACGCCTTTGCTCTTGATGACTGCGCTCAGACGGATACGGCTAGCTCAGAATCAGACGGCGCCACCAAGCCACCTCTTTCCTGTGATTGCGCTCTCCACCAGCATTGTTTTCCGTTTCCCTCCGCTCTAGCTAGCTCCCCCGTCGCCGTCCAAGTCGCCCAAATCGTTCTCCCCTATTCTTTTCCTTTTCTTTCCCCCATCCTCGACGGTCCTTTTCAGCCGCCCAGATCCTAGATCTCCTCATCGGTCTATTTTTTCTTTAGGAGGTCTCCCTTGTTAAACACCGTGATCCGCGCGGCCTTGCGCCACCGCATTTTTGTCTTGGCCTTTGCTGCCTTAGTGCTTGTGTACGGCTCCATCACCCTGCAGTCGCTGCCGATTGATGTTTTTCCAGAGCTCACGAAACCCACCGTGACCATCCTCACCGAAGGGCATGGTCGAGCTCCGGAAGAAATGGAAACGCTGCTCACGCTGCCCTTAGAAAATGCCATGAACGGGCTCCCGGGCCTGGAAAGGGTGCGCTCCACCTCGGGCATTGGCCTCTCGGTGGTCTACCTAGAATTTAGCTGGGATTCGGATCTCTATCGCTCGCGGCAACTGGTGGCGGAAAAACTGACACTAGCCAAAGAACGCATGCCCAAGGATGCGCAGCCGATCATGGCGCCCATCGCCAGCCTCATGGGCCAGATCCAGCAGATTGCGATCTCTAGCGATGGCTCGATTTCCCCCATCGAGCTGCGCACCCTAGCGGAGTGGACCTTGCGGCCAAGGCTCATGGCCATACCGGGAGTGGCGCAGGTCATTTCGATTGGTGGCGGCCTGAAGCAATACCAGATCCTTGTCTCGGCGGAGAAAATGAATGCGCGCCAGATCACGCTCGAGCAGCTAGACAGCACTTTGGAAAAAATCAGCCAGAACACCACGGGCGGCTTCCTCGATGTGGGCGCTCAGGAAATGTTGGTCCGCAATATTGGCGCCGTGGCCTCGCTGGCCGACATCAAGAAGACAGTGGTGGGCCTGCACTTTGGGCGCCCCGTATTTGTGGAAGAGATTGCTGAAGTGCGGGAGGGAGCCAGAACCAAGCGTGGCGATGGAAGTTATATGGGCAAGCCCGCCGTGGTGATGACGATCCAAAAGCAGCCAGGGGCGGATACCGTGTCCCTCACTCGGGCGGTAGACCAAGCCATAGCCGAGCTACGGCCCTCGCTAGACAAAAATATCGTGATCAATACCGATGTCTTCAAGCAAGCAAATTTTATTGAGGCAGCGATCTCTGGCATTCTTGGTAAGCTTCGTTTTGGCACCGTACTGGTCTTTCTCGTGCTGCTCTTGTTTCTCGCCAATTTGCGCATGAGCTTGATCACACTCACCGCAATTCCGCTCTCGTTTTTTGTCACCTTCATTGTGTTTCGTATTTTTGGGTTGTCCGTGAACACCATGACCCTCGGGGGCCTGGCCATCGCGATCGGTGAGCTCGTCGACGATTCGATTGTGGACGTGGAGAATATCCAAAGGCGCCTCAAAGAGAATCGCCTGCTCGCCACGCCCAAAGCGCTCTTGCGCGTGGTTTATGAGGCATCCTCGGAGGTGCGCAACTCCATTGTGCTGGCCACGCTCATCATCGCCCTCGTCTTCCTGCCGCTCTTCAACTTAACCGGCCTAGAAGGCAGGCTCTTCATTCCACTGGCTGTGGCCTATCTCTCGGCTCTCATGGCCTCGCTCCTGGTCTCGCTCTCTGTCACTCCGGTGCTTGCTTCCTTTTTGCTAAAAAACGCCAGTAAAGAGGCCGGCGACACCGCCTTCGTGCGCTACCTCAAGGCCCTCGACAAAAAGGCCTTACACAAGGTGCTTGATCAGCCCAAATG
>JAKFYM010000035.1 GCA_021730855.1 Bdellovibrionales bacterium | reverse complement strand
CCCATCGGAGACGCGCATGCTGAGGGTGGAATCGTCCACAAAAAATCCCGCATAGCTCGAGCGCGCCAAGGTGGCCTTCGCCGTCTGGATCCACCAGGCGCGAAAGGCTGGATTCCAGATGTCGCCCGCGTACTGCGGGCAATTCCCCCCGGAGCAACCCCAGGGAATATAGAGCTTGTTCCCGCTCTTATCGCGGAGGATCCATTCTGGCTTGGTGCCTGCTTGGGCCTCGTCGGTATAGATGGCGTAGAGGTTTTGGTAAACAAGACCGCGCGTATAGTGCCGCGAAGGAGCATCAAAGGAGGGCGTATAGACCAAGAGATAATTCCAGATGCGCTCGAAGGTGTTGCGCATCGAAGCGGTGCTGGCGAGTTTGGCAATCGATAAATCCAGGCGCGCATCTGCGGGGCGAAAGAGCAGGGCCTTGCCGGCGGAGGCTGTGGGAGGTTCCGTAGCGGGCGGCCGTGGCGTGGGGTCAGAGGGCGGAGAAGGCTCTGTGTTCGCGGGCGGAGTGCTGCCACCAGGCGGCGTCGTATTAGCGTTCTTGGCTTTTTTCCGCTTCGCCAAATAAATTGCCCCGGCCCCAATGCCCACAGCTGCGGCTAGCCCACCCACCACCAAGGCCGAATTGCTGCCGCCTGATCTCGCGGCTTGCGCGGGAGTGCCTGCCGCAGGCGCGGCCGCTCTGGGCGCGGTGGCTGCGGAATTCCTAAGGTCAAGGGGGGCTGAACTTGGGCCTTCTGGGCTAGTGGCCGGAGTCGTGGCTGCGGGATTCGCGTTCGCCACCGGCCCCTGACCCAGAGTTCCGCAACGCCCTTGCAACGCCTCTATCTGTGTCATTGCCTGCTGCACACTCTGGCCCTGGCCCCCGGCCTGTTGCAAGTCACGTCCATATTGCTCAAGAAGAGCCGGGAAAAAGCCACCCTCGCCCCAAATGGCATTGGATTCCGCCGTGAGGCTGGCTTCGAGATTGCGCTGGCGATTCACCAAAATACGGACCTCATTCTGGTTATGGCCCTTCGCCGTGCGCATATTTTCACTTAATCGTTCAAGCCGCTGCCGCAGGCGACTTTGGTATTCAGCGGCGCTCGGAGCTCCTCCGTAGAGAGCCGTGCGCAAATCGCCATACTGTTGCTGCAATTGCGTGAGGCCGGTGCAGCCTTGCTCGGCTCCCGTAGGATTCTGCGACCAAGCCGTGGCCACCGCCAAGCTGCGAGCGCGCTGGCGGCAGCTCTCTTCCACCGAGGAAATAAACGAAGCGAGAAAATCCAGCTGCCCT
The DNA here is from genome assembly GCA_021730855.1 of Bdellovibrionales bacterium. Taxonomy (GTDB): domain Bacteria; phylum Bdellovibrionota; class UBA1018; order CAIPTA01; family CAIPTA01; genus JAKFYM01. The sequence goes on along the minus strand of JAKFYM010000035.1, from coordinate 2,642 downwards.
TGGCTCACACGCTGCCCACGATGGGCGGGATTCAGGCCCTCGAGCTCAGGCTGCAGCTTCTGCGCAATATCGGCCCTTGTGACGGCGCGCCCCTCACGCCCCTGGCAGAGAGTGGCGAGATTCGGCGCCGTATACGCTCCGGCAAAGGGCGGAAAGATAAGGCTCAAACAAATTGTGTAGATGCAAAGATGTGATTTCAGCAAGAAGATCCCCCTGCCTACCAGCTTACGGTATTTGGGGGAAAAAAGAAGGGGTGGGAAGACTCCCACCCCTGAAATTTACAAGAGCACAGCCATCAGGATCGCGTAGGCCGCCGTGAGAATAAATCCCCCGGTCACCACGCCCTTTACGGTTTCGAGGGGCCCGAGCTTGCCTTTGAGGGCATTGATCTCGATCAAGGCCAGCAGCGCGAAAGCCACGATCCAATAGACGGTATAATTCGGCTCGTCCTTCGACGTCACCACGAGATGGCGAGAGGCGGCCATGAAAAACAGCATGGGAATCGAAAGCAGGACGTTCGTGCGGGAAGCCAGGAGCGCCTTCGCCGCGGCATCCGCCACATTAGGCACGGCCGTACCGGTTGCGTTCTGGATCACTAATTTTTGGTTAGGCCAGATCACGAACCAGACGTTCGATCCCATCACCAATCCCATTGCGGCTCCGATCACGATCGTCACACCCCAATTGTTATTAAAGCCTTCCATCTCATGGGCGTAGGCCAGAATCAGCACGATGCCGGTGGCCATCGTCCAAAAAGCTCCCCAACGGAACCACCAAAGCGCGCGGGGCAAGAGGTTGCCCAACACTTCGGGCTTGGCTCCGGCGGCGGCCTCTTTCATAAAAGCGCCTTGCACGAAGTTGAAATAATAAAGATGACCGATCCAGATCACCCCGAAAAAAATATGGAACCAGCGCAGGAGGAATAGAATTCCGTCCATTGAAAAGTAAGGCAGTGTCATTGGGCTTCTCCTAAAATAGTTGCAGAACGAAAGAATAAACAGACAAAAGGATAAACAGAGTCCAAGGAAGAGCAAGAGTAAATTGCTCTCGAGGACGCGAATGTTGCGGCTCATCAGAAGATTTGCCGATTCCCTCTGGGCTTTGTTATACAAACTGGATGAGCAAAGCGTGGTGGAAAGACGGAGTGCGTTTTGAATGCCAGGGTTCGGGCAAATGCTGCGTCTCGCGCGGGGAGTACGGTTTTGTCTACCTCACCTTGGAGGACCGCCGAGCATTGGCCAAACACTTTGGCCTGAGCACCCGCGCCTTTTCTAAGGCTTATTGCGATAAAGACGAAAATGGCTACTGGAAGGTGGCAGACTTCCACGAGAGCTGTCGCTTTTTGCAAGGCAAACAATGTGGGGTCTACGAAGCTCGTCCCGTGCAATGCCGCACCTGGCCCTTTTGGCCTGAGGTGATGTCCGCCAAAGCATGGGCCAAGGAAGTGGCCGCCTTTTGCCCCGGCGTGGGTAAGGGGCGCTTGTGGACGCCGGAAGAAATCAAAGAACAACTCAGGATCCAGGCTGATAGCGAAGAACGCAGTTGACCGATCAGAAATCGTTCCCATTTTTTCGGTATGCAGATGCAGGCAGAAAAAATCACCGCGAACTGGCTCACCAAAAAATCCTACCCCTTCGCCCTTGAGCTGGTGGCGCTTTGCACCCTGCTGCTCGCGCTGGGAAGCTTTCTCTTTTTACGGGATGTCTGGCAGGCCGCCGCCTGGATGCCCGCAAGCTACCAGGGCGTGGTGGTGGAAAAAGAATTCTGGCGCCCCTGGACGGCGCTCTTTGCCCATCGCGACCTTGGCCACCTCCTCTCGAACTATCTCTTCTTCGCCATCTTTGGCTTTTTTCTGGCGGAGTCGTTTGGCTGGCTTATGTTTCCTTTTGTGGCCCTGCTCTTCGGCGGCCTGATCAATTATCTCGTGCTGCTCACCCTCCCCCCCACCGCCTCCTTGATCGGCGCCTCGGGCGTGGTCTATTGGTTGGGCGGGGCCTGGCTTGCGCTCTATTTTCTTCTGCAACGACATCTGAAGCTGCGCCTCCGCCTGCTCCAGGTGACGGGTGTGGGAGCAGTGCTTTTTCTACCCGAGACCATTATGCCAAATGTAAGTTATTTAGCGCACTTCGTTGGTTTCCTGACGGGCGTCCTCTGGGGCGTGGCCTATTACTTTTGGAACCGCAAAAAGTTCCTGGCCGCGGAGGAAGTGGCTCCCATTCTTCCCGACGAGGAAGAAGAAACAGATTATTGGTCAAAAGAGGCCTAAGAGCTGGTTTGAAAAGAGGAGACCTACTGCGGCTATGGTGGGTGGATAGCAAGGTGTTTGCGTTCTAGATTTTCTAGAGCGGCGCGACTAAGGGCGCCCTTGGGGAGTGCGCGCGGGGATGCAGATCTGAGTGAGTGCGGAGCACGAGCGGGTGGGCGAAGTGAGTGCGGAGCACGAGCGGGAATATGGGTGAGCGGGCTTCAGGAATGCCTGCAGGGTTTGGGGGTTTTTGCGGGGAGGAAATTTTCTTGCTTGGTGGGCGGAGAGCGCGTGCTCTGGATTTTCTGTGGCGGCCCGTGGCGGCAGGATTTTTCTCTCGTTTGGTAGCTTGCTCTGGAAGATTTTTTTTCGGCGGGCGGGATTTTTTCTTTCTCTC
>JAKFYM010000177.1 GCA_021730855.1 Bdellovibrionales bacterium | reverse complement strand
GCCCAAATGGGTGCTCGGGGCCACCTTCGCTCTCCTCGTAGGGGCACTCGCCCTCTTGCCCTTCATGGGCAGGGATTTTCTCCCGCAATTCAATGAGGGCACGGCGATGATCGCGGTCTTTTCGCCGCCCGGAGTGTCGCTCACCGAATCCAATCGCGTGGGGCTCTTGGCGGAGCAAAAAATCCTCGAAGTGCCCGAGGTGAAATCCGTCTCGCGCCGAACGGGCCGCGCCGAGCTCGATGAACACGCCATGGGCGTGAACGTTTCGGAGATCGACGTGGACTTCAAGCCAGGCTCCAAACGCTCCCGGGAAGAGGTGCTCGGCGCGATCCGGGCCAGCGTGGGCGGCATCCCGGGGATCGGGATCAATGTGGGCCAACCCATCTCCCACCTCATCGACCACACCCTCTCCGGCGTGAGCGCGCAGATCGCGATCAAGATTTTCGGCACCGAGCTCGAGACCCTAAGAGCCAAGGCCGCCGAGGTGCGGGCCGCGATCGAAGGCACGCAAGGATTGGTGGACCTACGAATCGAACAGCAAGGGCTCATCCCTCAGCTAAAGATCCATGTGCTGCGCGAAGAGGCGGCAAAGTTTGGTCTATCGGCGGGAGAGGTCACCGAGCTCCTCGAATCAGCTTTTAATGGCCATATCGTAGGGCAGGTGCTGGAGGGACAAAAATTCTTTGATGTCTTCCATCGCTTTGACGATGCTTCGCGGGTCTCTGAGGAAAAAATGGGCCAGACCATTATCAAGACCATGCCGGATGGCCAGAAAGTTCGGCTTTCGGACGTGGCGGATATCTTCGACACGCAGGGCCCGAATGAAATCAGCCGCGAGAACGCCCAGCGCCGCATTGTCCTCTCGGCAAACGCTTCCGGCCGCGATCTAGGCAGCTTGGTCGAGGAGATCCAGCAGAAAGTCAGCCAAAAGGTGCAGTTTCCCGAAGGCTATTATCTCGACTATGGCGGCCAATTTCAGGCCCAAGAGGCCGCTTCGAGACGCATCCTGCTTTTTGGCCTGGTCTCGCTCGTGGGCATAGCGCTGCTCCTTTACGCGCACTTCCGCTCGCGCAGGATCGTGGCCCAAGTGATGCTCACCATTCCCTTCGCTTTTATCGGGGGCATCGTGCTGCTCTTTCTCACCGATCGCTCGATCACGGTGGCGAGCCTCGTAGGTTTTATCACGCTCTGCGGGATTGCCTCGCGAAACGGAATCATGATGATCTCCCACTACCTCCACCTCATGAAATACGAGGGCGAGGGCTTCACCAAAGAGATGGTGATCCGCGGCTCGCTGGAGCGCTTGGTGCCCGTGCTGATGACGGCCACCGTGGCCGCACTGGCACTCCTGCCCCTGGTGTTTGCCAAGGGCCAGGCGGGGAGCGAGATCCTGCACCCCGTGGCCGTGGTGATCGTGGGTGGCCTGATCAGCTCCACCTTGCTGGACATCTTGGTCACGCCCACGATTTTTTTCCACTACGGAAAAAAGGCCGCAGCAGAAGCAAATTCGGAACGAACCAACGAACTAGAATAGGAGTCCTTATGTTTTTTCTTCTCTTTACTCTTTTGACCACTTCCCCCACCCTCGCCCATGAAGGTCACGACCATGGCCCGAGCACCGTGCAAGCCCCCAAGGGAGGCGTGATCCGTTCGCTCGAGACAGTGCACCTGGAGCTATTGACCAAAGGCAAGACCCTCGCCATCTATGCCTACGATACCAACCTAAAACCCGCTGAGGCCTCGAGCTTTCCCCTTACGGCCACGGTGACGCTCCCGCGGAAAAAAGCCGAGAGCTTGGCTCTCACTCCCAAGGGAGACCATTGGGAGGCCGAGTTCGACGCCAAAGGCGCCCACCGCTACACCCTGGAGCTATCGATCCGGCAGGGCGGGCATGACGACAAAGTGAAATACACGGTGGAGCCCAAACAATGAAATATTTTTTATTTATTCTATCGCTCCTGCCTTCCCTCGCTCATAGCGCTTCCCAAGTGAGCGTTCGCTCCAACGACATCAAGACGCTTGTGGAGAACCGCAACGAACGCGTACAGGGAAAACGAAAGGAGGTCGAGGCGGCGTCCACTCGCGAGGGCACGCTCGCACTCTCCTTTTTGCCCACGGCGGAGCTCTACGCGGCACAAGAAAAATTTAAGAAAGGCTCGCTCTCCGCAAAGACCCAGCCCACCTATGGAGCCGAGCTACGCCTCAATCTATTTAATGGCGGGCGCGACAGCCTAGAAAACGACCGCCGCGCGCTAGTGGCGGAGCGCAAACAACAGGAAGGCTCCCAGGTGATTGCGCAAGAGGTGGGCAAGGCGAGGGAAGCCTATTGGCGCATCCTCTACCTCCGCGACTATATCGACCTTCTAAAAGACACCCGCAAAAACTCCGCGAACAGCCTCAAGGCCGCCGAGCGACGCATCCGCAGCGGTGTGGCCACCGAAAGCGATCGGGTGGAATTCGAGATGCAGGATATTGACCTAAAACGCGAGTTAGAAAAATCGGAGCTCGAGCAAAAAAATCATATCCGAGCCCTCACCGTGCTCTTGGGCTTCCCTCCGGAAGCCACTCTAGGGTTCCCCGAAGAGCTCGCGCACCAGCACGATTGGGAAGAAGCCATTCGCCACACCGAAGCCGACCACGCCTTTCTCGTGAGACCAGCAGAGCTCCAAGCACGCGAGGCCCAGACCGCTTCGAGCTCTGCACGGCGCTCGTGGTTGCCTAAGCTTGATGCCTTTGCGGCCTACCATCAGTTCAACCAACGCGAAGAAGAATATGAAGCGGCCTCGCAGCGGCGGGAGAAATTAGTGGGCTTGCGCCTCACCATGGACCTTGGCTTCCTCGGCCAAAAAGAGGCCGCGGCCCTCTCCGCCGAGGCCGAGGCGGCGCAATCAGAGGCGCGCTATGCCCAGCAGGAAATTGAGGCCCACATTCATGGCGAGATTGCCGAGTTGCAGCTCCTGCATGACCAAGTGCACGCCGCTGAAGAAAACAGCAAGCGCGCCGAGCGCTACCTAGTGCTCACCCAATCGGAATACGGACGAGGCGTGAAGAACTCTCCCGATATGGTAGGGGCCATCGAAAAACTCGTGAGCATCCGCCAGAAACGGCTCGAGATTGTCCGGGATTTTCAGGTGGCGAAATCCCATGTGCTGGCAAAAATCGGCAAATGACATTTTGGACTTAAATAGAACAAAATGTCATATTCGCTTTTATGAAAACGCTTCTCCAGCACTCCTCCGTGCTCATCCGTCAGCGAAAAGAAATGGCGGAGCTTTTTGGCTTTGAGACCCGCAATAAATACGAAATTTTAGATCCGCAGGGAAAGCTGCTTTTTTATTGCGCAGAAAGGAGGAAAGGTTTTTTTGGAGCCCTCCTGCGTTTGGTTCTCGGGCATTGGCGCAGCTTTGAGCTTCACTTTTTTGATTCCCAGAGGCAGCGCCTCTGGAAAGCTGTCCATCCCTTTCGTTTTCTGTTCCAGCGCCTCGATATGTCCTTAGACCAAGGGGAATTCTTGGGCTCGGCGGAGTGGAAATGGGGAATCTTTCGTAAACGCTATTTGATCGACTATCCCGGAAGCCAAGCTCCGATGTGGATCGAATCGGGCTTCCTGAGCTTTTGGACCTTCCCGGTCAGCCGCCGCAATCGAGAGGTGGGAAAGATCCAGAAAAAATGGTCGGGCCTTCTTAAGGAAATGTTCACAGACACGGATAATTTCTTGGTGGAATTTGGCCCCGACCTAAGCGAACGAGATCGTGCCCTCGTGCTCAGCACGGCGATCCTTGTGGATCTTACTTATTTTGAGAATAAGGCAGGCAAGGGCTAGAGGCGATCTTCGATTTCGCAGACGCAAGGCACTGAGCAGAAAAAATTAGACCCGTGACACGCTCCTGACTAATACGTAGGAGCACGACCTTAGACACAACGCC
>JAKFYM010000178.1 GCA_021730855.1 Bdellovibrionales bacterium | reverse complement strand
GGCCACGCCCCAGCAATTCGTTTGGCTATCGTAGTAGCGAAAGAGGTCATTTCCTTCGCTATCGGTCTCTTCGCGATGTCCTTCGAGATAGCTGGGCCAGCCGAAATCATCGTGGCTCGCGTGCCGCGAGAGAAGTGTGTTTTCCGGCGGGTAGGTTTTGCCATCAGTTGCCTGGATCGCGGGTTCAAGAAATAGGGTGAAGTTCATGGCAGGCAAAACTTGAGCGCAATCTACCAAGGAGCGCTCGGCTGCGTAGGCGCTTTTTAGTTTTTCGCATTCACCCGATGTGAGGCCGAGAAGCTCCACCTTAAGCCGAAACCCATCATCGGCATTGTCGGGCAAAGTCGGTTTTCGATATTTTTCAATGTCGAGCCTCTCGCGGGTGACCTTGATCTTGCTCGCCGGAATCAGTTTGCTAAGGATGGGAAGCTGCATGGATTCCTCCCGGGCTTCGAGAAGCGCCGGGGTTTCGAAGGCGTGGGTGTGGCCGATGAAGCCGAGGAGAATGGTGGTGGTGACTAGAGTAAGGAATTTCAGGTTCATTTAAGGCCTCCGCATAATCCGCATAAGCTACCCAACTTCTTAAAAGAGCTGGTAGCGGCGAGACCTTATAGGGGCAGGGCGCTTAAATCAAGGTGTTAGAAGGATCATGGTAGGATGAGGCTTCACTATTGGTCTAAATTCGCCGTGATCATTCTTAGGCCAGCATCCAACTCATTTAGATTTCTAAGGTGCCCGCATTTCTGGTCAAACCGATCGATCATGTGAATTGAAATACACAGTTCAACTAATCTCAATGACTCGGATTTGAGATCTACCTCTCCTGAAAGTTTCTGATGGGAGCACAATCAACAAACGAGTGTTGTTAAATCGTTAAAATTGTCTCTTCGTGCGAAGACGAAAATGCTTTGGCTTGCCACTGGGTTGGATCGTGTAGCTCGCGGAAAAATCAGCGTGGCGGCGTGAATACGTATTCGAGCTTCAGCCCGTCCGCGTCAGCGAAGAAGACCGCGTAGTATCCCTTGCCCCCATTGTACTGAGGGTAGTCGGCGGGAGCGTCGAGCACGTCGGCTTGCATCCTCACTAGGAGTTCGTGCAGCCGGTCGACGTCCTCTCGGCTGTCGGCCGACCAGGCGAGGTGGTGCAGACCGGGAGAGTAGCGGTCGTGTTGCCGCGCGACGCCGCTGCCTCGCGCCTTCACCAGGCCGACCGAGTGCGAGCCATCCCCATTTTCGAGCACCCATTCGATGCCCGCCTCACCTCGGCTGGCTAACTCGAAGCCTAGAAAGCGCAGAAATGAGTCGTATAGTGCGAACGATGCCCCCGGTTCGCAAACAGTCAGGATGATGTGATCGATCCGGCCTCGCATAGCTTATCCCTCCGATTTGGTTATATGCCGACCCCGACACCGTGTAGGTAGTATTTAAAGCTTTATAAACCCGCTTTTAAATGAAAAAGCATCCCGAACTGAGGCCAGTGCCTTTTTTGGATCGAATCAGGTTCCTCCCGGCAGCTCGGATGCCAATACAATCTTGGGACATCGCCAAGTGAGAAGGATTGTTCTAAAGGAACGATACTCGTTTAACCAAACTATTTCCGTCGCGAACATGGAAACTGAACTGAAGCCGACTCGGGCTCGCGGTTGTTGTTGGCAGTGGCATCTGCATCGGATGGCTTTACTTTCCGAATTTTGCTATTCAAGCATTGTTTTTCAAGAAAAAGGGGGTGAGTGAAATGGGCTGGACTGTGTACTATGCAATAAGCCGGAAAACTCTCATGGAACCTGACGAATCAGCAATGTTAGACGAGATTTTAAGAAAGTTTAACGCTCAATTGCATGATGAATGCGCACCCCTATTTTTAGAATTAGTCCCCAAAGATAATATTCCAGGCGGACTTGTTTTCGATAGTCCGAAGTTAGACCATTTCTATTATCAAGGATTTACAAAAGTTGAGTATAGCAAAAAGCCCTCAAGTGATTTTTGCATTGTGGTCGAGGCTATCAAGGCCGCTGCGGATGCATTCCCCGATTTCGAAGTTCAAATTAAAGATTACTACTACATTCTCAGTTCCACTCCCGCAAAGAACGTCGATCCATTAAAGCTCATTGAACAAAGCCCGCAATCTGCAATTTTGCAGAAAGCGATTTCGAGAATGATACGCTAGATGTGCAATGATTGACCACATTGCTCCAACCCTTTACCTTCAAACTCTTCTGCTTCAATGAGACCCGTTCCGACGATGACAACGACTCGTGGTAGCTATTATAGCGACGAAAATGGAGGATGCTATATCCTTCCAGGAAGCATAAAGATGGAGGAATGCTATGACTCGCTAACAGTTCTTTCGATGCTCGAATCGGAATATGTGGAGCAAAAAAAATGAAGTTCCCCATTAGAAGAATTGTAAAATCAGACTGCGAAGCGTATCGGTCCTTACGGCTACGCGCCTTCCAGGAATCTTCAGCGTCGTTTAGCGAAAGCTATGAGGACGAACACCAAAAGCCCTTAGAATTCTTCCGTGCTTTACTGGGAGATGGCCCTGAACACTTTACGGTGGGTTGCTTTTCGCCCGAAGAAGAGTTGATCGGTATTGCAACGTTCAAACGCGACCAAAGACGTAAGGCTCGTCACAAGAGCTACATTCACACTATGTATGTTGCTCCAGAGTATCGTGGGCAAAAAATTGCTGAAGGCATTCTCAGAAACTTGATGGAGGCCGCTCGGGCCTTGCCTGGGGTGGAACAAATTCACCTATGGGTTTTGAATCCAGAAACATCTCCTGCCCGAAAGCTATATCTTAAGGCGGGATTTAAGCCTCAGGGAATGGTGGTGCAGAACGACCTTTTCATCGATGGGGCGTATGTAGATGCCGAGTATATGACGCTCGCGCTGAATTGAAGAGCTTCAGTCTAAACTGTTTGCTTAACGCTTGCCAGGCGATCGGAAAATCACCCATTCACTGCCACCGTGGCAGTGAATCCTAGTGATCGGAAGAAAGCTTCTCGAGACGAGTATTTCTGCCAACGATGTGCATTTACGACCGCGTGCAAACGTAGTTGTGGGTCTCGGTCGTGTTGGCGCCCCTACGAATTCGGGTGACGCGAGCCGTGCGGGCTCCATTAAAAATGGATTTGCTAACATAAACCCATCCGCCTCCGAGGGTTGCGAAATTGCCCACTAGACGATGCATTTTGCTTACCGGATGCGAGCGCGCATAAGGCCAGTCGATTTCTCCGGCTTCAAAGCCGTTGATGATCAACTGGTACTCACTCCGAACCGCAATGCTGAGTGCATAGGGACCACCCGAACACTCATACTGGCCTACCGCGAAAACGGACTGAGAAATTAACAACGACATAAAGAGGATCGCGGATTTCACAAGAGCTCCTTTGAACCTGTGTTTATCTGAGCGAGATAAAAATCGCAATAGCGGACTAACACCGGCGGGGTGAGGGGTGTGATCGCCCACCCACGTGTTCCCATCATTTCCTGCGCACGATGGCGCTCCTCTATCGGCCTGATAAACCGCATTTTTCTAAAAAGATGCGTCGGCGTTTTATCTTCCTTCCGGGAAAGCTCGTCAAACACGCTCGTCAATTGGTGATGAAGATCCCGAGCCGATTTATGAAGGAGGTGATGCTGATGAGAGAATGGACGCGTGCGGCTACGTCTCAATCCGCACTGGCCAGGGGAACATAGCCTCTGGCATCACAGATCTTTGACAACCAGACTTGATTTCCTTTTTTGGGTTTTTTAGGTTTGGTGGCCAAATCGATTCTGAATCCTGAACTGAATACAGAATGTCCTTCTTGACTCATAGGTAACACTTCATTCCGGACACATGGGTAACACTTTAACATGGTGCATAGGAGGATTCTATGCCCTGGAAGGAGTGTTCTGTGGTCGATGAGAAGGTAAAGTTCGTA
>JAKFYM010000171.1 GCA_021730855.1 Bdellovibrionales bacterium | reverse complement strand
GGAAAAATTTGGAGGTACCCCATGGACTTGAGCAAAAAGAAAAACCAAGAACTTCTAGCGGAACTAAAAGATCTCACCGGACAGGAGCGCCTGATCGTCACGCGTGTGCTTTTGTACTTACAGGAAGTAGAAAAAAGAAAACTTTTTTTGGAAGAAGGCTACTCCTCCCTTTTCGCCTTCTGCACGGAATTCCTTCTCTACACTCCCGCCCAAGCGCAGGTACGCATCGAAGCTATGCGTCTCGGGAAAGAAATTCCCGAAGTGATCGAAAAAATAAAAGAAGGGAAAGTCTCGCTCTCCAATGCCGCCGAAGCCCAGGGGCATTTTCGCCGGGAAGAGAAAAAGAGAATCGTGCCAAAGGCAGAAAAAGAAGAGGTGCTCGAAAGCCTCTATGATTGCACCACCCGGGAGGCGGAAAAAAAACTCAACGAGCGCTACGATCCTGAAGCTAAGGTGAAGCTTTCTTTCTACGCCAGCCCTGAGCTCCTAGAAAAATTGGAAAAATGCAAAGGCCTGCTGGCGCATCAGAATTATGAGGGAGACCTGGCGAAGCTCATTGAGATCCTCGCAGATAAGGCGCTAAAAGCAGATGATGCGCCGCCTCGTAGGACGCCCCAAGCGCAGAAAACGCAGGAAAATAGAACGCGCCATATCCCCAAATCCACCCAAGCCTTTGTGTGGAAGCGAGCCAACCACCAATGCGAATACGAAAAGAATGGCAAGCGCTGCTCGAGCCGCCACGCTCTAGAAATCGACCACATCGTCGAATACTCCAAAGGAGGCAGCAACAAACCCGAAAATCTCCGGCTCCTTTGTTCTGCTCACAATAAATTCCGGAACTTTCAGCAATCGGGATAGTCGCGAACGGCAGGTAACAGGCTCTATCCGTCCGTTCAGCCCCGTAGCTCGGCGCGAACCGCGCTTGGCCAGCACTCGCGCGCCGGCGCCAAAAGCGGCTTTCCCGCGAGCAGGCCCAAGCCTCGCGCACGAAAAAATGCTGGCCTAAAGTGGGACAGAGCTTACAGGCTGTTCACAAACGCTAGAAATGCTCTAGTTCTTCAGCATCCCTGCCAACTCGCCCGACTCATAGAGTTCGCAAAGGATATCGCAGCAACCCACGAACTCGCCCTTCACGTAGACCTGCGGGGAGGTGGGCCATTGGTTCTGGCGCTTGAGCTCTTCAAAAAGATTCATGTCTTCGAGGATATTGAAGCTACCGAAATCGGCGCCCGCTGCGCGCAGCACCTCGGTGGCCCGGGCGGAGAAGCCGCACATCGGCATATTGGGCGAGCCCTTCATGTAGATGAAGACGGGCTTGGATTTGATTTGTTCTTGGATGAGGGTTTTGTAGTCGGGCATGGAGGGCTCCTTAAAGTTTGTCGAACTGCTCGGGGGTGAGGGTCTTCACCGTGAGCGCATGGACTTCGTTGGAATTGATCTCTTCGTGAAACAAATCAAGCACGAGCTTGTGTTGACGAAGGAGCGGCAAGCCCGCGAACTGCGGCGAGACCACGATCGCGCGGATATGGTCTCCCCCACCTAGGTCGATGATCTGCACCATGGTGGTTTCGAGGTTCTGCTCGATGCGGGCTTTGATTTGGTCGAGGGTCATGGAGGGTAATTTACGGCTTTTGCCCAAGGGGGGCAAGGGTCTTCTCGTACTCGAGGTAAAGCTCGCCCTCCAGCTCACGTTGGCTGCGAAGGCGAAACCGTGGGAACGCCTTAAACCCCTTGCCCTCGCACCAGGTGGGGGAATCTTTGCCCCCAATCAGGATGGGCACCACGGTGAGATAGATTTTGTCGACTAAGCCGAGCTCGAGGAAAGAGGCATTGAACTCCCCGCCCCCCTCGAGCAGCACCTTCGTGATCCCTGCTCGCTCAAAAGCCCGTAAAATCTCTTTGGCACCAGGCCGCGGCTGACGGCTTCGGACCACCTTCACGCCGGCCTTTTCCAATGCGTTTATACGCGCCCGCGGGGCCTTGGCGCCGCAGAAAGCCCAGCGCTCGCTATCGACTGCCTTCTCCCAGGGGGTGCCCTTGGGGAGCTCTAGGCGACTGGAGGCAATGGCCGAGATCGGTTGGGGACTCCAGCCCAGAGCCTGGCGGCGCTGAAGCAAGGCTTGGTCTTGGACATGGAGGAGCTTCGGATAGGCGCGGAAAGTGGCGGCGCCATTGATCACGGCCTGGTGTTCGGCGCGGATCTCCCCCATGCGCTGGAAATCATAGCCTGAACCCAGCTTAACCGGGCCGCGCTGGGCGGTGGCGATCTTGCCATCGAGGCTCATGGCCATGTTGAGGGAAACGTGCATGCCTCCTGGGGTACCAGGAGGCGCTCGGCGGGGCAAGGGGGACGTTCGCTATTGGATGACGAAGTAGAGCGAGCCACCTTCGATGGCGCGCAACTTCAAAAACACTTGGACGTTTTCCACCGGGGATCCGTCGAGATTCTGCCGCTCGGTGCGGATCATCGGCGTACCGTCGGTTTTGTCCACGCCCCAGACAACACCTAATTGGTAGGAAGGGCGGCGGCTGAACTCATCCACGATCTCGGAGTCCACGCTGATGAGCTCATCACCTTGGACGAGGAGGATGTCATAGATGGACATGCGGTTGTCGGCCACTTGGGTGCCCGCCTCAGGACCAGTGACGAACTCAAGCACCAAAAACTGGCGGCTGCCGATTTTGATATGCGAGCACTTTTTGACTTCGGCTTCCCTGACCACGGGGCTTTCCGAGCGGTAAAGATAGGTTTCGCCTTCAAAACGCAGCTCGAACTTTTTGCTACTCTCACGAAAGCTGCACTGAAGACCAGCTTGAGGCTGCTGATTCACGCGCTCAAATTGGGCAAAAGCGGAGGAGCTGCTGAAAAGGACCAAGAAAACATAATAATAAAAGTTCATATAACTACTCCTCGATAGAAAAGGTGTCGGTTACTAGTGATGCCGACTAGGGGTATATCTCTCACACCTCGCTGCGAATTGCCATCGGGCAAAAGGCGCACGGTCGGAGCTCGCAATAGGTCTCCAGCGGCCCCCCAAGCTCGGGTGGGCCTCTGCATAACGGCCGAGTGGTAGTGCATCGTGCGCGGATCTTCTAAGCCTCCGTAAAATTCCATGGCGCCTCGATGAAATTTGTCTACGGCTTCAAAAGCCCGCCGCATTCTCGTCACAGGTAGAGCCCCGGAATCGGATTGGAAGTTCAGCATCCCGATGAGAACATCAACGGGCTGGCCGGAGGTGTTCCAAGCCGAGAACTGGGAGGTAGCTAGAATAGCGCGAGCCATATCACTCCCACGCACTCCGGCTCTCTGCAAGTAGGAAGAGTTTTCAATACGCTTGCGGGAAGTAACGCGATTCTGGATTACCTTCAAAATACCGCCCATCTCGGCGATCTGATTGTCGTAGTTCGCCCGACTCGGTGCCTCTCCGTAAAGGGTGAGGGCTTCCAAAATCCTGGTGGCATCGGTGTCGCTGAATTTTTTATAGAGCTCAGTGATAAAGGCCTGCTTGACCGTGGCGGCATTGCCTCGGCTCGCCCTGTGTCGACGGGTGAAGTCGTCGGCAAACACTGAATAGGCGTTCCATAGGCGATTGCTGGCAGGGGCTAGACCGGCCGAAGGAGGGCCGGTGAGGTCCGCTGGGCGTGCCCGTGGAAGCGGAGGCGTGACCAAAGTAGCGACATTCTGACCAGCAGGAGCCGCGGCGACTGCCGCGGGAGTTGCCGCGGTGGCGGCGGTAGCTACGAGTTGTGGACTGCCCGGGCCTTCTTGTTGCAAAGCGACGACTAGGGCTTCAGGAGCTCCTTGGGAGGAGGCGGTAGCCAGTTGTCCACCGGAAGCACCTGGGAGGTCTGCGCGAGAATCCTCAGGATTGGCGATGATTCCGCATTGGAAAAGCCCATTCAAGTCGGTGTCGGTGAGCTGGCCATTGAGGGCTGC
>JAKFYM010000378.1 GCA_021730855.1 Bdellovibrionales bacterium | reverse complement strand
ACACCATGCCGCTCCGCCAGGGAGTGACGGGCATCGGACTGGCCTACTGGGGGTTTCGTGCGGTGAAAGACATGATTGGGCAACCAGATTTATTTGGCCGTAAACTCCAGATGACGAAAATGAATTTGCTGGATGGCCTCTCTGCCGCGGCCGTGCTGATGATGGGCGAGGCCAATGAGTGCCGGCCTTTGGCGATCTTAAAAAATGCGCCGGTGGAATTCAGCGCGAACATCAGCCCCGAAGAAATCCGCATGCCGATGGAGAGGGATCTCTATTATCCTATCTACCGCCAGCTGCTTTCTGAAAGTAAAACACTTTCGTAAGACATTCCTCGATTTGACAATCCCGGCTTCATTCCCATTTTTGGAATATGAAAGCATATCCAGCGGAATACATCCCGATCCTTCCCATCCGTCAGACGGTGGCCTTTCCTGGCTTGGCCCTGCCGCTCCTAGTGAGTCGCCCGCGTTCGGTAGCGGCCTTAGAGCGCGCGCAGGAGCGGAACTGGCCGATCCTGGTGGTGGCCCAGAAAGGGGATGTCCAGGAGCCCAGCATAAATGATCTTTATCGAGTGGGCACGCTCTGCCGCATCGAAAAAATCCAAGGTTCCCGCGAGGCCGGCTACCAAGTGGTGGTGCGGGGGCTCTCGCGTTTTCGCATCCACGAAATCGGGGAGCATGAGGGCGTGTACGACGCGCATGGGCAGGTGGTGGAAGATATCGTGGATGCCGACGAGGAAACGCGCCAGGCCCTGCTCGAGAGCATGAAAAAAACCGCAGAGGAAATCTTAAATCTCATGCCGGCCGACATGCGGCAGTTCACCGAGCTCTTGGCCGGTATCAATGACCTCGCTTTTTTTACGCATCTTTGCTCGGCAAATCTCGATATCGAGACCGTGCATAAACAAGAGCTTCTCGAGACTAGCTCGGTGAAATCCCGGGCCCTGCGTTTGCTCGACATCATGCAGGCCCGCAAAAATAACCTCCAGGTGCAGACCCAGATCCGCGATAAGCTGAGCGAGAAACTTGGCCGCCAGCAGCGTGAGCATATCCTGCGTGAGCAACTCCAGGCCATCCGCGATGAGCTTGGTGAATCGAGTGGGGGCGGAAAAAAGGTCGACTACCAACAACGCATCGAAGAGGCCGGCATGCCCGAGGACGTGAAGTCCGTGGCCATGGAGGAAGCCAAGCGGCTCGAAGAGGTGGGCAATTTTGCGCCCGAAGCGCATGTGATCCGTAACTACCTCGACCTGCTCTGCTCTCTGCCGTGGAGCAAATCGGCCCCGGATTGGATTGACCTTGAACGCTCGCGGGCGATCCTCGACGAGGATCACTACGGCTTAGATAAAATCAAGAAACGCGTGCTGCAGCACCTGGCGGTGATGAAGCTTCTCAGCGGAAAAAAAGAGCCCAATACAGAGCTGATGGGCAAAGAGGGGCGACGCGGCTCGATCCTGCTTTTTGTGGGCCCTCCGGGCGTGGGCAAAACCTCGCTCGGCCAGAGCATCGCCAAAGCCCTGGGCCGGAAATTCCAGCGCGTGAGCCTGGGCGGCGTGCGCGACGACGCCGAGATCCGCGGCCATCGGCGCACCTATATTGGCTCGATGCCAGGACGGATCATCCAGGCGATCAAGCGTGCGGGCGAGAACAATCCGGTGATCATGCTCGACGAGATCGACAAGCTGAGCATGGGCTACCAGGGCGATCCGGCGGCGGCCCTGCTCGAGGTGCTAGACCCGGAGCAAAATAGCAATTTCACCGATCACTACTTAGATGTGCCCTTTGATCTTTCGAAGGTGTTCTTCATCGCCACGGCCAATGAGCTCGAGACCATTCCGGGCCCGTTGCTAGACCGCATGGAGTTGATCGAGCTAGGTGGCTATATCACCGAGGAAAAGGTGCATATCGCAAAAAAACACCTGATCCCCAAACAGCTGCACGCCCATGGCCTAAGCGAGGCGCAGGTGGAGATCACCGACGCGGCCTTGTTGAAGGTGATCCATGATTATACACGGGAAGCTGGGGTGCGGAATCTCCAGCGACGGATTGCTTCGATCTGCCGCGCTTGCGCCGAAAAGGTGCTGCTCTCGGCAGCTCTGCCCGTGAAAGTGGATGCCTCAGATCTTTTCGAAATCCTTGGCCCCGAACGTTATACCTATGAGGTGGTGGCGAGAGTGGCCACCCCGGGCGTGGTGACGGGCCTGGCCTGGACCCCCGTGGGCGGAGAGATTTTGTTTATCGAGTCGAGCCTGATGCCGGGCACGGGGCGCCTCATCCTCACCGGTCAATTGGGCGATGTGATGAAGGAATCGGCCCGCATCGCCCTGAGCCTGGTGCGCTCGCGCCTGGCGGCGGCGGCCGTGAGCAGCCAGGACAGTAGGGACGTGCACGTGCATGTCCCCGCCGGAGCCATTCCCAAAGATGGGCCGAGCGCAGGCGTGGCGATCGCCACGGCGATGGCTTCGCTCTTCGTGGGCAAGGCCGTGGATCCAAAAATTGCCATGAGCGGCGAGGTGACCCTGAGGGGCCTCGTGCTGCCCGTGGGCGGGATCAAGGAAAAGGTGATTGCGGCTCACCGTGCGGGAATTCGGCATGTGATCCTGGCCAAGCAGAACGAAAAAGATCTCCTGGAGGTGCCCGCGACGGTGCGCAAAGAGATCAAGTTCGATTTCGTGGAGACGATCGCCGAAGTATATAGAATTACTTTAGGGATTGACTTGAACCAGAATCCCCTGGTGGCCGATGTGGCTTAGAGCGGGAGGCTCTGTCCCATTTTAGACCAGTCTTTTTTCGTGCTCGGGGATTGGACTCGATCGCGGGCTGGTGGGAAAGCCGCTTTTGGCGCCGGCGCGCGAGTGCTGGCCAAGCGCGGTTCGCGCCGATCTACGGACTGTTAGGTAAAACCTGCTACGTGCCGCTCGCGACTAGCCCGATTGCTGGAAATTTCGGAACTTATTGTGAGCAGAACAGAGAAGCCTGAGATTCTCGGGTTTGTTGCTGCCTCCTTTGGCGTATTCGACAATATGGTCGACTTCTAGGGCGTGCTTGCTTGTGCAGCGTTTGCCGTTCTTCTCGTACTCGCATTGGTGATTGGCTCGCTTCCACACAAAGGCTTGGGTGGCTTTGGGGATATAGCGCGTTCTATTTTCCTGCGTTTCCTGCGCTTGGTGCGCCCTACGAGGCGGCGCATCATCCGCTTTTAGCGCCTTGTCTGCGAGGATCTCGATCAGCTTAGCTAGGTCTCCCTCATAGTTTTGATGCGCCAGGAGGCCTTTGCATTTTTCTAGCTTTTCGAGGAGTTCGGGGCTGGCGTAGAAAGAAAGTTTCACCTTGGCCTCGGGATCATAACGCTCGTTGAGCTTTTTTTCCGCTTCTCTGGTGGTGCAATCATAGAGGCTCTCGAGCACCTCTTCTTTTTCTGCCTTTGGCACGACTCTCTTTTTCTCTTCCCGGCGAAAATGCCCCTGCGCCTCAGCGGCATTGGAGAGCGAGACTTTGCCTTCTTTTATTTTCTCGATCACTTCTGGGATTTCTTTTCCGAGACGCATAGCTTCGATACGCACCTGGGCCTCGGCCGGGGTATACAAAAGGAATTCCGTGCAGAAAGCGAAGAGAGAGGAATAGCCTTCTTCCAAGAAAAGTTTTCTTTTTTCTACTTCCTGTAAGTAAAGAAGCACGCGGGTGACGATCAGGCGCTCCTGGCTGGTGAGATCCTTTAGTTCCTCTAGAAGTTCGTTGTTTTTCTTTTTGCTCAAGTCCATGGGGTACCTCCAAATTTTTCCGAAGCTACCACAGGTTTTTGGCGAGGATTTTTACGAAAGAGCCGGCTCCCCAGGAGCCGCGAGAAGAAATTTCGAAGAGAAAAAAGACTGCTACGATTTGCTACTCCTATAGAGTGAATGCGCGCACCTCAAGCGCGGATAAAAATAGAAGCAAGAAAAGTGAGC
>JAKFYM010000054.1 GCA_021730855.1 Bdellovibrionales bacterium | reverse complement strand
GGCGAAGTGGTCGTTCTGCAGGAAATGGTGGTGATGTCCAATCCTGTGCTGCAGCGTTATCCCTTGCGCCAGTATGGGGTGATCGCTGTTCTGGTGGGCGATCGTTATCCCCGTGCTTTGGTCAAATTGCCAGCCTCGGAGCAAGGCAAGGTAGTGATCGTGAAGGAGCGCGATAAGATTGGTAGTCTCGGTGGCGCCATTCACAAGATCGATAAGACGGGAGTCGTTGTGAAACAAAGGCGACGGTTAGCCACGGGCAAAGTAGAGATGACCGACATAGTGTTGAAGGTCGGAAGCGCGGGCGAATCCCTGGACGTGGGGGCAAATGGCCAGGCGCCCATGGGATCTACTCCCGAAGCTCCTGCCGGGGCCAGCCAATAGCGACAGAATTTTAGTTTTTGAGGAATTATTCAGGAGGAATATATGAATCGAGAGAGCGTAAAATTAGGGATGTGGTTTTTTGGGGCTTTGGTTGCCTGGAGCCCGGCCGCAATTTCCGCCAGCGTGGCGGAGCTAAATAAACTCAATTTCACTCCTGGAGCGAGGGGAGCCTCACTTGTCTTAGACTATCGCGGACAAGCTAAATTTCGTGTTTATCAAAACGAGGCGCAGAAAAACATTGTTCTCGAGGCCGATAACCTTTTGCTTCCGGCGCGGCTCACCAGAAAAATTGATGCTTCTAAATCGACTGGTCCCGTGATGCACCTCACTCCCTATAATACGGGGAAAGGGCAGAGCGCGAAGGGTAGAATTGTTCTGCAGCTGCGGAACAATGCTCAGTTTATCACTACCGAAACACCCGGGAAATTTGTTCTGGAAATCTTGGGCCAGAGCGTGGCGCGAAACGACTCGGCTTCTCGAGATGAAGTGAAAACCACCGCCTCCGCTGCTACCGCAGAAAATGTGGAAGTGGCCGCAAAGCTGACCCAAGTTTTAAATGCGCCACCAAATGAAAAAGTCTATTTCGGCAAGTCCGTTACCTTTGAGGGAACGGACGTGGATATTCACGATACGTTTCGTCTTGTGGGGGAAGCTTCGGGATTGAATATCATCACCGATTCCGACGCTCGAGGACGAGTGACTCTTTCCCTGAAGGATGTGCCTTGGGATCAGCTGTTGGACATTGTGGTTCAGCAATCGCAGCTGAAGGCCTTGGTGCGTGGGAATGTGGTTCGTATCGTGACCGTGGCGAAATACAACCTAGAGCAGCAGCAAACCATTGAAACAAAAGTGCTAGAGGCTGAGCTCGAGCCAGAAGTAATGAGCGTGATTCCCTTAAGTTTTGCCACGGTGACGGAAATGCAGCCATTGCTCAATTCCTTGCTTGGTGGGGGGGGCACTACGACAACTGCGATCGCCCTAAACAACCCCGCCGGCGGACCTTCCGCGTCAGGACAAAATGCGTTAGGCGGCAGCATCATGGTGGATGCTCGCACAAATTCGCTGATCGTAAAAAACACGAAGGAATATATCGATCGGGTACGACGCCTCGTGCAGGAGCTGGATGTTCCGCTCCCTCAGGTGTTGATAGATGCGAAGATCGTGATTGCCACTGAGAACTTTTCAAAAAGCGTAGGGGTGAGTTGGGGTGGAGCGGCCTCGAGCTCGGGTTCGGGACGGGCCGGCGGCTTGGCTGGATTCAACCAGGATTCCCTGACATTAGGGGCAGAGAGCTCGACCTTTGCCATTTCTCCCGGCGTAAACCCCGTCGGCTTTGCGGCCGGATTTCGGGTGGGCGCTGGCCAGCACGGAAATCTCAATGCTTCCTTAAGTTTGGCGGAGCTAAACGGGGCGAGCAAAACGGTGGCCTCGCCTAGGGTAATCGTGAACAATAAAAAATCGGCCACCATCACGGATGGTCAGACGATACAGGTATCCACCCCCGGCGGAGCCAACGTGGCCGGTGGTCTCACTTCTGTGACGGCGAATATGTCGTTAAGCGTGACTCCTCAGGTCACCAGTGGTGGATCGGTGCTCATGGTGGTGAGTCTCACCAAGGATGTGATCACTAGCTTGAACCCAATCACCACGGAAAATAAGCTGTTGTCGACCGATGTGCTGGTGGAGAGTGGATCCACATTGGTGCTCGGCGGTGTTTATCAAATACAGGGGTCAAAAAATGAAACTGGAATTCCTTTGCTGAAAGACCTTCCCTTTCTTGGGCAGCTCTTTCGCACCAATACCGAAGCGAATGCGAAGTCGGAACTCATGGTGTTCATCACGCCACAGATTCTCGATGCTTCTCCCCAGGGCTTGCAAACGAACTAGAAGTGGTCTGGGCCTTTTGCTTTCACCTAGGCAGCAGGATATAAGCGGAAGATGGTGGACAACGACATATACCGCCCTGGGTTAGGCCGAAATGCTGGCCTAGTGCAGCAACTGAAAGAGTTTCAGCAGAATCCGCGTTCTCTTGTTTTTGTGCCCTTGGCCGAGTCTTATCGGCAGGAAGGCTTGTTCAAGCAAGCCTTAGAGATTTTGGAAGAGGGATTGGCCTTTCACCCCGCGCTTTCGAGCGCCCTCATTGCGAAGGCTCGCTGCTTGTTTGAGCTCCGTCGCTACGCAGAAGCCCTGGCGGAAGTGCAGGGCGTGATCCAGAGCAATCCAGAGAACATTCGGGCTCATAAACTCCAGGCAGAGATTTCTTTACGTCTAGGCCAGCGCAAAGCTGCCATTCGGGCACTCACCACGGTGGTTTCCCTTTTCCCGCAAGACGTGGAAGCCGTGAAAGCCCTGGAAGAATTGGAAAATTTGGAATCCAAGACGGCAGTTCCTCTAGAGAAGCTTAGCCGCGCCTCCGTGGATTTTCCGCCCTCGCAGGGACGCATCGAGGAGTTTCAAGTGGGGTCTTTCAGTGATTCTTTGCGCTCGATCGGCGTGAACGAAGCAGAGGAGCCGCAAGAAGGAAAAATCCCGGAACCGGTCCTAGTAGAGGAGCTAGAAGAGGACGATACGGAACCCACCTTTGCCACGCGCACGATCGCGGAGCTCTACCTGCGTCAGGGGTTGAAGGCCAAGGCTAAACGCGTCCTGCGCAAGCTTATACGCGAGGATGCTGCCAATGAATGGGCCACAGAAACCTTGCAAGACCTAGAATCTGATGGAATATTGCTTCCTGCACAGCCGCCCAAGCCGAGAAAGGACACGCTCGCAAAGAAGGCCAAAGCCTTAGAGAAAATCTTGGCTCGCGTGCGCATGTTGCGTCATCTTGGCGCTTAGACCTTTTTGAACGAGGAGACTATATGTACGAGACTTCTGATTTTCGGAAGGGCTTGAAAATTGAATTTGAAGGTTCGCCCTATGTCATCACCGATTTCCAGCATATCTCACCGGGGAAAGGCGCGGCCTTCACGCGGACCAAGATGAAAAACCTGCTCACGCTCAACACCATTGAGCGCAATATCCGGTCTGGAGAAAGAGTGGGCATTCCCAATATGGAAGAGCGCCAGTACCAGTTCATGTATGCCGACAACGAAGGCTACCATTTGATGGACCAGAAGAATTTCGAACAGATCGCCCTCAGCGAAAAAGAAGTGGGCGATCGCAAAAACTATTTCCAAGAAGGCGCCCAGATTGGTGTGCTTTTTTACAACGACAAACCGATCACCGTGGAAGTTCCCACCTTCGTGAACTTGACGATCGTGGAAACCCAGCCGGGCCTGCGTGGGGATACCGTTTCTGGCGGAAACAAGCCGGCCAAATTGGAAACGGGCGCCGTGGTCAACGTGCCCTTGCACCTGAACGAGGGCGATAAAATCAAAGTGGACACTCGTGAAAATACCTATGTGGAAAAGGTGAACTGATCATGCTCCTCAAAGAGCTCGAAAAACTCATCAAGATCGTCGAGAAATCGGAAATTGTGGAGCTCGAGTGGGAAAAGAACAAGGAGCGCATTCGGATCCGGAAGGATTTTTCGGGTGCACCTGCGGTTCATTACTCTGTGCCCCCGCCCGCTGCGACTTCGGCCC
>JAKFYM010000083.1 GCA_021730855.1 Bdellovibrionales bacterium | reverse complement strand
GAAGCTAGTGAGCTCTTCTTCGGAAGCCGCGCCCTCAAAATACCGATCGATCACGCCGCCCGCATCGGAGAGGCAGCCCGATTTCACTTCCGTCTTGGGAATAGTCACTTCATCGTTGAAGCGCAAGCTACAGCCACTAAGCACAAAAACGAATAATAAAAGTTTAAAACGCATATGCCACCCCTGCTCGTATGCGGTCATTCCTCTGGTAACGACTAATAAAGTCGACCGGTCCGGGATTGTCCGAACCCATCATATCCATTCCTAAATGAAGAAACCACTGCTTGGCCGGAATGTAGTGAAAGTCGGTGATCAGGATGTTTCCAGTATGGGCGGTGTCTACGACAAATTTTGTGGAGAAAAGAAAGGATTCCGCCCAGCGCTCTAGGACGGGAGTGAATAGCGCCGCACTGAGGGCGTTTTTGAAAGCAAACCGCTGCTCAAATACGTTTGGGTTGGTCTGGATGAAGGGGCCGCGATCGGGTGGGTTGCCACCTTCACGATGCAAATAAGAGAATTCCAGGCGCGTGTGGCGCATGCTGCCGGCAAAGGGCTGGGTGCGGTAGGTGAGGCCGCTGATGTCGGTTTCGGAAGCTTCCTGGGTGTTCCAATGCGCGGGAGTAAAATCGCGTTTGGGGCGCTCGAGCACTAGGCTGGCCACGAGGGAGTGCTTGGGGCTTTTCCAGCCGAGGTCAAAGCCATAGAGATCATGGTAGAGCACGCGCGGGCGAATGGTGGCCGAGACCACGAGCGAAGAAAGTAAGAGGCCTTCGTAGGAAAGCAGGAATTGATTGATGGGCTTATGGGTGTAGGAAGCGCGCCCGAAGAGCCCTTCGGCAGCTCCCACGCGAAAGGTGGCGCCATAACCTTGGTGAGAGAGGAGGTCGCGAATGGGCGGAACGTCCAGGGTGAAGCGCACGGCCGTGGGTTCGCTGAACAGGAACATCGAAGAGGTGGGGCAAGCAAACCAGGGAGAGGAAGAACGGCAGGCGCCATCGGACATGTCAAAACGCGCGCCTTGTTCGGGAATAAAAATCGGGGAATAGTAGGCCACGAAAGAAAGATTTTTCGCCTCGAAGCCGGCGAAGATTCCAAAGAGCCCGTTTTCTCTTTCGTTCAGGTAGTCCCAGCGAAATCGTGGCTGGAAAAGGCCTTGGCTCCAATAGGAATCCAGGTCGTTCCACTCGTAGCGTTTGCGGCCAAGGTAGAGATTCCACTGCGCTTGCTCATAGCCCACGAAGCCTTCGGCCACATCAAAGTAGCGATAGCTCGTGCGCTGCAGGCCGAATAAACCATCGGCTTCGATGCCGTAACGGAAATTATTTTTGGCTCCTAGCTGGCGGATCGCGAGGGTGAGCCCGAGATTGCCGCTGCGCTCATCGGCCCGCGTCTGGCGATCTTTGGTTAGGTAGGTGAAGGAACTGAGGCCGGCGCGGATTTCTTTGTCCTGCAGCGCAGGCTGGAAGGAGGGAAGGGCATAGGCAAGGCCTGGCGAAAAACTCGCCGCCCATAGAACCCCCATCTGAAAGAGCCACCTTTTCATACACACTTCCTACACCGGGTCTTGAAACGGATACAGTGCCGGGCAGCAGTATACTAAAGTTGACTGAAATAATCAACAAAAGAATGCGGAAAAAAGTAAATAATATTAGGGGGTTGATGGAAGGGGGCCGTGTTTTTCGCGAAGAAAAAAAACATTTTCTTGGCAAAGGCAGGCTATTTCCGGAAAAAGCCGCCGAAAACAGCTAACCATCCGAACTTACACTATAATTTTCGGGCCAGCAAGATTCCATCGCGCACGGGCAGCATTACCAGCTCCACCCGTGAGTCCTGCCGGGCATATTCGTTGAAGGCGTGGATGTCTTTGTCGCTCTTTTCTTGGGGGTCGAGCACGCGGCCGCTCCAGAGCACATTGTCAACCACCAGTAGGCCACCCTGCCGCAGTTTAGGCAGGGATCCATCCCAGTAGGCACGGTAGTTGGCTTTGTCGGCATCGATAAACACAAGATCAAATAGCCCCTCCAGGGCGGCAAGGGTCTCGAGCGCGGGCCCGAGCCTGAGTTCGATCTTTTTTCCATCAGGGCTTTCGTCCCAGAATTTTTGCGCCACCCTTGTGGCCACAGGATCCACATCGCAGGTGATGAGTTTTCCTTCTTTTGGCAAAGCCATCGCCATGGCGAGAGCGCTGAAGCCCGAATAGGTGCCAAACTCCAGCACGCGCTTGGCTTGGGTGAGGGCCACGAGGAAATTCAGAAATCTCCCCTCGAGCAGGCCCACTTGCATCTGGGGCGCCTGGAGCTCGGCTTGGGTGATCTCGCGCAAACGGTCAAAAAGTTTCGGGAGCGGGCTGGTGTGTCGCCGGCAATAGTCTTCAATCTCTTTAGGGACTAAAATCATTTCTCTCTGTCCTCCCGCAACTTCCAAGCCTTGTGCACAATCAAGCGTGCGCCGCGGCCATAGGCCATATAGGCCCACACCCACTGCACTATCACAAAAAGCCGGTTCTTAAAGCCAATCAGGTAGTAAATGTGCACGAACAACCAGGCTAGCCAGGCGAGGAAACCGTAGAAGCGCAAACGCCCCACCTCGGCCACGGCGCGGCTGCGGCCAATGGTGGCCATCTGGCCACGGTCGACGTAACGAAAGATTTGGGTTTCTTCGCCACGAATGCGCCGAAGGATGTTGTGCGCGGCCAAGCGCCCCTGCTGCATGGCCACGGGAGCGAGGCCCGGCAGGGGCTTGCCGTCCTGCTCGTAGAGCACTTGGTCTCCCGCCACAAAAACTTCCGGGTGGCCGGGAAGGCTGAGGTCGGGCTGCACTTTCACGCGGCCTTGTTTGTCGGCCGGGGCGGCAAGCTGCGCATTGAGGCTGCTGGGTTGCACGCCGGCCGCCCAGATCACGGTGGCCGCCTTGAGGAATTCTTCGCCCATGGCCACGCCCTCGGCATTGACCTTGGTCACGCGCGTGCTGGTCCAAACTCCCACGCCGAGTTTTTCCAAGTCTCGTAGGGCATGGGCGGAGCTCTCTGCGGAGAAACCGGCAAGGATCCTGGCGCCGGCCTCGATCAGCACCACGCGGGTGCGCCGGGGATCAATGCGGCGAAAATCTTTACGGAAGGTGTGACGGCTGATCTCGCCCAGGGCGCCGGCCAGCTCCACTCCCGTGGGGCCGCCGCCGATCACCACGAAGGTGAGGAAGGCTTTTTGTTTTTCGGGGTCGGTTTCGCGCTCGGCGAGCTCATAGGCCATGAGCACGCGCCGGCGGATTTCGGTGGCCTGTTCGAGCGTCTTGAGGCCGGGGGCGTAGTCTTCCCATTCCTCATGGCCAAAATAGCTGTGCTGGGCGCCGGTGGCCACGAGGAGATAGTCGTAGGCAAGCTCCCCGAAGGGTCCTTTTACTTTCTTTTCGCTCAGGGAAATTTCTTCGGCCGTGCCAAGCAGGACTCTCGTGTTTTTTTGTTTAGAGAGCAGCGAGCGGATCGGAGAAGCGATCTCGGCCGGGCTCAGGCCCGCCATCGCCACTTGGTAGAGGAGCGGCTGGAACAAATGGTAGTTGCGCCGGTCGAGCACGGTGACCTCGACGGCGGAGTCTTTGCCGAGGACGCGGGCCGCATTCAGCCCGGCGAAACCAGCACCGAGGATCAGGACGGATTTTGCAGCCATGGAAAAGGGGATATCATACTAGGCAGACTTCGGCATGCGTTTGCGGGCTTCGAGCAGGGAGTTGCGCGCGGACGTGAGGGCCTGCGCTTGGGCATTGGCGCGTTTTGCCTCATTCGCCTCAGAAGCGCGGACGTGATCGGGATGGTAGTGCTGGATCCAGTGCCGAAAGGCCTGGATGATGAGGCGAGTGATGGGTTCGGCCTGAATGCCTAGGACTTCGTGGGGCTTGCCGTGGAAGTTGGGGGTGCGGAAGAGCGGCGCTGGTTTCGGGCGCGGCGATTGGTGAGCTGGCGCGGACGGGGGCTCTTTGCGCGGAGAG
>JAKFYM010000249.1 GCA_021730855.1 Bdellovibrionales bacterium | reverse complement strand
TCTTTCGCGAATCTTTGGTCGCTAAGAAGGCAGGCTCTGTGGAGCACTTTTCTTACTGCAGGCGGCGGCTGAGTTCGGTGTTCAAGGCCTCCAGGAAGGGCTCCGTATTGAGGTAGTCTTTTTCCCCAAGCTTGTTGCCATGGATGCATACGGCTAGGTCTTTTGTCATCCGACCGCTTTCCACCACATCCACGCAAACCTTTTCTAGCGTCTGGGCGAACCGAATGAGCTCGGCATTGTTGTCGAGCTTGCCCCGGAAGGCCAGGCCACGCGTCCAGGCAAAGATCGAGGCGATGGGATTGGTGGAGGTGGGCTTTCCTTGTTGGTGCTGGCGGAAGTGCCGGGTGACCGTGCCATGAGCCGCTTCCGATTCCATCACTTTGCCATCCGGAGTGATGAGCACCGATGTCATGAGGCCGAGCGAGCCAAAGCCCTGGGCCACCGTGTCTGATTGCACATCACCATCGTAGTTTTTGCAGGCCCAAACAAACTCGCCATGCATCTTGAGCGCGGAGGCCACCATATCGTCGATCAGGCGGTGCTCATAGGTGATCTTCTTGGCCTCGAGCTGGCCCTTGAATTCTTTTTCGTAAACGTCGGCAAAGATATCTTTGAAGCGGCCGTCGTAGGTCTTGAGGATGGTGTTTTTGGTGCTTAAATAAAGCGGCCAGCCCTTCATTAGCGCGTAGTTGAAGCAGGAGCGCGCAAAACCTTGGATCGAAGCCTCGGTATTGTACATAGCCAAAGCCACGCCATCGCCCTCGAATTCATACACATCCCAACTTTGGGGGTTCGAGCCATCGGTGGGCTCAAACACCATGCGCAGCTTGCCCTTGCCTTTGATTCTCACGTCGGTGGCGCGGTACTGGTCGCCAAAAGCGTGGCGGCCAATCACGATGGGGTGAGTCCAGTTCGGAACAAGGCGGGGAACATTTTTGCAGATGATCGGCTCGCGGAAGACAGTGCCGTCGAGGATGTTGCGGATCGTGCCGTTTGGCGACTTCCACATTTTTTTAAGTTTGAATTCTTTCACTCGCTCTTCGTCGGGCGTGATGGTGGCGCACTTGATGCCGACTTGGTATTTTTTTACGGCATTGGCGGCTTCCACGGTGACCTTGTCCTCGGTCTTGTCGCGGCTCTCGATCCCGAGGTCAAAATACTTCAGGTCGATGTCGAGGTAGGGAAGGATGAGCTTGGTCTTGATGAAAGACCAGATGACTCTCGTCATCTCGTCTCCGTCCATTTCCACCACGGGGTTTGCCACTTTGATCTTGTTCATTTGACTTCCTTTTTTGTTCTGTTCCTTTCAGTGATAAAATCAAAGTGTCGATTTTCACAGGAAAAATCTCTTACCATATGCGTCAACTTGGCATTTTTCAGATCTTCGTTTCTGGCTTTTGTTTTGGCTTCCTCGGAATTTTTGGCAAGCTCGCCTACACCCAGGGTGTCTCACCGGGAGTTTTTCTCGCGCTCCGCTTCCTGCTAGCGGCTGCCTTGCTTTTTCCCTATCTGTTCTGGCGTAAGCGAGCTTCTTTGGCGATGAGTCGCACGAGCCTGCTGCGCTCTTGCCTGCTTGGAGCCTTGGGCTATGCGATTTTTTCGTCCTTCTACTTTTTTGCTCTCGAAGGCCTTTCCGCTTCGCTCACGGTGCTGCTTCTCTACACCTATCCCGTGATCGTGAGCCTGGGCGCCTGGATTTTTTTTCGCGAGCGTCTCCTGCCACTCCAGCTCGTGGCGCTGCCAATCACACTGGCGGGCTTGGCTTTGCTGGTGTGGGCGGAGATTTACGTCCAGTCCTATCTCTCTTTGGCCTTCGGTTTATGTGCGGCCCTCTTTTATTCCGCCTACATTCTCGTCTCTAGCCATCACCTCAAATCGGCAGATCCGGTGGCTTCGAGTTTTTACATCATCCTCGCAGCCGGAGTGGCGCTGGCGCTCCTCCACCTACGGCCAGCAAACCTGCCGCAAACGGCCGTGGCCTGGGGAGCGATTTTCGGGGCAGCCACCTTAGGCACTGTGGTGGCCATTACCCTATTCCTCGCGGCCCTGAAAAATCTTTCGAGCGGAGAGGTATCGCTACTCAGCACCTTGGAACCGGTGACGGGAGTGGCACTAGCGGGCCTCTTGCTCGGGGAAGCGTTGAAGCCCTGGCAGTGGTTTGGTGGCGGCTTGGTGCTCCTAGGAATGGTGCTCGTGAGTTTGGCGAAACGAAAACTTCAGCCTATACTGAGTAGAATAGGAGATATTTAGATGCAGGACTTTATCCAGCTCTTGATTGGCCAATCCGAATGGAACAGCTTTCGCGGCTATTGGCTCACTGTCGGTTTTAAAGTCTGTCTTTCGATCCTTTGTGGTGGGTTGATCGGCCTCGAGCGGGAGCTCAAGCACAAGCCCGCCGGCCTGCGCACAAATATCCTCATCTGTTTAGGTGCCACCCTTTTCACTTCTCTATCCGTGATCATCAGCGAAGATTCTATCTTCAGCGGCGGCGCCGATCCCGCGCGTATCGCCGCGCAGGTGGTGAGCGGCGTGGGCTTCCTCGGCGGAGGCATGATCATGCAGGGCGCGGGCGCGGTGACCGGCCTCACGAGCGCGGCTACCGTGTGGGTGGTGGCGGCCATCGGGGTGTGCATCGGCATGGGCTATCCGATCATGGCTTCGATCTTCACGGCCACAGTGATTTTCACCCTCTACTTTCTCTCGAAGGTGGACAATAAACTGCTCGGAAAACTTCACTCCTACGAAACGTGGATTCATCTCAAGACCATGGATCCAGCGGCTCGCGCCGAGATCATGGACACTTTCCAGCATGGAGACCTAGAGCTCACGCGCCTGAGCGTGGACGAAAAAGACGAGCGCTACCAGATCCTCGCGCGCTACTACGCCTCCGAGTCGCGCCATTTGCGCATCCAGGCCGCGCTCTGGAGCGTCTCCAACGTGGACCGCATCGACGTGAAGGTGTCCTAGGGGAGAGCGTTGGCCAGAAAAGTGGGAGTCTACCCTGCTGGCGTGTGTTGGTTTTTGTTGTCACGCGAAAGAAGAGTGATTAAAATTATAAGTATATCGCGGGATTAGGAGAGGATCTTCCATGACGAAAGCCGACCTAGTAAACATCATTGCCGAAAAAGCCAAGCTGCAGCACAAGCAGTCCGAAGTGATTGTGAACTTAGTGTTCGACATGATGATCAATGCTTTGAAAACCAACGACCGCATCGAGATCCGCGGCTTTGGCTCCTTCGTGAACCGCGAGTATGGCGCCTACCAAGGCCGTAATCCGAAGACGGGCCAAGTGGTGAATGTGGAGCCCAAGCGCGTGCCTTTTTTCAAAGTGGGCAAAGAGCTAAAAGAAATGGTCGATTACCAAAAAAATCGCGCCACCACTGAGCAAAAATAAGTAAAAGCGATCTATCTTGCGCTGTTGAAATTTTTCTTTAGAGCGTGAAGTAGAGCAGGGCCGCAAAGGCAATGCGATAAAGGCCAAAGGGCAAAAAGCCGCGCTCCCGCACATAACGCAAGAACCAGGCATTCACCACATAGGCCACCAAGAAAGCCACCAGCGAGCCTAGAGCGAGGAGCTGCAGTTGGTGCGCGGAGAAGCCAAGCGCGCCCATGTCTTTCGTGTATTTATAAAAGTCATAGAGCGTGGCCACCACCATAATGGGAATGGAAACGAGGAAAGAAAATTCCAAGGCCACCGAGCGGCTAAGACCCACGAGCTGTCCGCCCGCAATCGTGCTCATTGAGCGCGAGGTGCCGGGGAAAACCGCCGAAAGCAATTGGATGAAGCCGATCACCGCCGCTTGCCAGGGCCGCATCGCTTCGAGAGGTTTCCCCTGCCCACGACCAGCAAAAAAATAATCCACGAAGATCATCACCACTCCGCCCACAAAAAGCGCGCCCACCATGATGTTCAGGCTCTCGAGATTGTCGCCAATCACTTTTTTTAAGAAGAAGGCGGGGAGCGCCGTGCAAACAAAGGCTAGCCCAATGAGGCTGATCGGGTGGTGAAG